>CAZFCX010000155.1:0-1518 GCA_964517825.1 uncultured Bdellovibrionales bacterium | reverse complement strand
ATCTTGCTCAGCAGCATTTACGGCGTGGACATCGACTTTCAGGCCGTCGAAGTCACGAAACTGTCGCTGCTGCTCAAAGTGCTGGAGGGTGAAACCGGCGAAACGCTCAATTACCAGTTCAAACTCTTTCACGAACGCGCGCTTCCCGATCTGGGCGGCAACATCAAATGCGGCAACTCGCTCATCGGCCCGGATTTTTACGACGGTAAACAAACGAGCCTCCTGGACACGGAAGAAATCCAGCGCGTCAACGCCTTCGACTGGCAAGCTGAATTTCCGGACATCTTCAAAGCCGGCGGCTTCGACGCAGTCATCGGAAATCCGCCGTATATTCCGATAGAATCCATGCCCGATTCTCAAAAAAAATATTACCAAAATCATTTTTCACAACTTGAACGGAAATATGATTCATCAATAATTTTTATTTTAGCACAACTTAATAAACTCAATTCCAACGGTCTTCTCGGCTATATTTCTTCCATCACTTGGCAAACAGGAGAAAACTATTGCAAGCTTCGCCAACATATTTTTAATAATAATGGTGTAATATCAATTATCAATCTACCCTTCGACGTTTTTAAGAATGCTTATGTTGATACTGGAGTTTATATACTTTCTAAAAAACCAACTTCATCTTACAAGATTCATCGTTTTCCAAAAAAAATCAAAATAGTTAATTTAAATGATGCTCCTCTTTTAAGCGTACGAACTGATTTTGTCCAACCACCTGATTATAAAATTATCCTTGATCCAGTTTCCGCAACAATCTTGAAGAGATTATCACAAAATGAAAATTTTGTTCCATTAGGAGCGATCACTTCTTCTGCGCAAGGATTAGCTGGGAACATGTTTAAGCTTTTATCTAAGAAAGAAAAAGACTTCTATCCCTTCCTTGAATCAGGTCAAGTATATCGTTACATCCTTTCCAAGGAAAAAATATCTTTTACCGACATGTCCGATAAAACAAATTTGTGTCCGTTCTACGCAGCTAAGCCTAAAATACTAATTCGAAGAGTTATAAACCGTCAAGACCGTTTAATGTGTACATATGCTGAAGAAAAGCTAGTTTTCAAAAAAGACATTAATCCGTTTATTTTACATTCACATGATAAAGAAAAAACTCATTTTTTAACTGGAATTCTTAACAGCAGAATCTTCTCTTATATTTACATAAATTCATCTTCTATCGCGACTAAGGATGATTTTAGGCAAACGACACTTGCGGAGCTGAGAAAAATGCCCGTTCCAAATTTAGACAAATTCGAGAGCTCTGATTGCTTTCATATAATTGTTTCTCTTGTGTTAGCATTAATAACTTTGAGCGAGAATTTGCTTTCAGCCAAGACCGCTCACGAGAAAACCCTGATACAACGCCGGATCGACGCCATTGACGAGCAAATAGACAAATTGGTTTACGACCTCTACGGCCTGACAGAGGATGAAATCAAAATCGTCGAGGGCAGGTCATCCGGCGCATTCGGGGAAGGCACCCGGCAAGACCCGGCGAATGAATAATCG
>CAZFCX010000154.1:0-1533 GCA_964517825.1 uncultured Bdellovibrionales bacterium | reverse complement strand
AATCTACAAAAAACGGCTTTATTGATTTTTTATTGCTCGATGAAAAAGGTTTTCCGCTTGTTATTTTGGAAGCCAAAAAAGAAGACAAAAACCCGTTAGATGGAAAAGAACAAGCAAGAAAATATGCTCACACCGAAAACGCTCGCTTTGTTATTCTCTCAAATGGCAATCTGCATTATTTTTGGGATTTGGAACGAGGCGATCCAGAAATTATCACCGAATTTCCAACGCAAGAATCTTTCAAACACAGACAGGACTTTAAGCCCGACAATCAGCGTTTAGCGGACGAAGAAGTTAAAGAAGATTATATTGCACTTTCACAAAGCCCAAATTTCAAAGACGATCCTCGTTATCAGAAAGAAGAAACCCGCGAGCAATTTCTTTGGGACGAAAATTTGCGGGTTTTACGTCCTTATCAGCTCAAAGCAATTCACGCTTTGCAAAAATCCGCCGAAGCTGGAAATGACCGCTTTCTTTTTGAAATGGCAACGGGAACAGGAAAAACCCTTATTTCCGCCGCTGTCATCAAGTTATTTTTACGAACAGGCAACGCCAAAAGAATTTTGTTTTTGGTTGATCGTTTGGAATTGGAAGATCAGGCACACAAAAACTTTGTCCGTTATTTAAGCAATGATTTTTCTTCTGTTATCTATAAACAAAACCGCGATGACTGGAAGAAGGCGGAAATTGTCATTTCAACAGTTCAAAGTCTTTCGGCGCAAGATAAATACAAAAAACTTTTCTCGCCGACCGATTTTGATTTGATTATCGCCGACGAATCACATCGCGCTATCGGCGGAAACTCACGCGCCGTTTTTGAATATTTTATCGGCTACAAATTGGGTTTAACCGCAACGCCGAAAGACTATTTGAAAAATGTTGATCCTCAGAAACTTTCACAAAAAGACCCGCGAGCTTGGGAAAGACGGCAACTCTTGGATACTTACACGACTTTCGGCTGTAAAAATGGCGAGCCGACTTTCCGTTTCGGTTTGCTAGACGGCGTAAAAGAAGGATTTTTGATCAATCCTATTGTTTCGGACGCGCGAACCGACATCACCACTGAATTACTTTCGGAAAAAGGTTATGCGGTTATGGTTGAGGACGAAGAGGGCGGAGAAAGCGAAGAAACTTTTTTCCATAAAGATTTTGAAAAGAAATTCTTTTCCGAAAAAACAAATCGTGTTTTTTGCCAGACATTTATTGAGAATGCCTTCAAAGACCCGATAAGCGGTGAAATAGGCAAAAGCATTATATTCTGCGTTAGCCAAAAACATGCTTCCAAAATAACGCAAACACTCAATCAAATGGCGAGCCAGCTTTGGCCCGACAAATACAATTCTGATTTTGCCGTGCAAATCACCTCAAATATTGCGGATAGCCAGCAATTCACAATCAATTTCGCAAATAACAATCTAAACGGACACACGAAGTTTTTGGAAAACTACAAGTCCAGCAAAACAAGAATTTGCGTAACTGTCGGAATGATGACGACTGGTTATGACTGCCAAGACATTTTGAATCTCGCGCTTA
>CAZFCX010000153.1:0-1565 GCA_964517825.1 uncultured Bdellovibrionales bacterium | reverse complement strand
AAGGGGGACTACGATTTCATCCGGAAACTAATTTAGACGAGGTAAAAGCGCTAGCAACATGGATGTCGATAAAGTGCGCTATCGTCGATATTCCATATGGGGGAGGCAAAGGCGGTATTGAGGTTGATGTAAAAAAACTTTCAGAAAAAGAGATAGAAAAACTAACCAGATCATTCGTTAGACAAGTTCATAATTTCGTCGGTCCGAAAATTGATATTCCAGCACCAGATATTAATACCAATCCCAAAATAATTGACTGGTTTTACGATGAATATTCAAAAATTGTCGGCAAAAAAACTCCAGCTGTTGTTACAGGCAAATCAATAAAGAACGGTGGCTCTCTCGGCCGCGACACGGCAACCGCTAGGGGAGCGCAGATTGTTTTAAATCAACTGATTAAAAAGTATAAATTTCCGATTGAAACAGTAGCGATCCAAGGCTTTGGAAATGCTGGTGAAAATATTGCCAAATTGCTTTACAAACAAGGATTAAAAATTATTGCGATATCTGATTCTTCAGGCGCAATTTACGATCCTTCGGGAATCGATCCAAATAAAATATCAGGGCTGAAGAAAAAATTCGGCAGGATTGCTAATATCCCAAATGTCAAAATTATCAGTAACGAAAAAATGATTCAGCTTGATGTAGACCTTTTAGCTCTGGCAGCGCTGGAAAATGTGATAACTGAGAAAAATGCAAAACAAATTAATTGCAAAGTAATTCTCGAACTGGCAAACGGACCAACGACTCCAGAAGCTGATAAAATTATCGGCAAAAAAAATCAAGATCCTGCCCGATATACTTACAAACGCAGGTGGAGTTACCGTCAGTTATTTCGAATGGTTACAAAATTTGAAACAAAGCAGTTGGAGTGCGGATAAAGTTGACAAAAAATTGATAAAAATAATGTCGCAAGCATCTGATGAGATTTTTGCTTTATCAGAAAAAAAGAAAATTACTTTTCGCCAAGCAGCTTATGTTATCGCAGTTGGTAAAATTATTAAGTCAGCAAAAATTTAGAGGAATATTATGGAAAAAACGATTTATGATGTAATAATTATTGGCGGCGGACCAGCTGGTATCACTTCAGCAATTTATACCTCCAGACAACTCTTAAAAACACTAGTTATCACGCGTGATGTTGGCGGACAAGTGGTGAAAACTCCGGATATAGAAAATTACCCAGGATTTGATCTAGTTTCTGGACCAGAGCTGGCAAATAAATTTATAAATCAAGCAAAAAAATTTGGTTCGGAAATCATTTTTGACGAAGTAACTAAGATCGAGGAAAAAGAAAATAAATTTCAAATTTTTGGTCAAAAAGATACTTATCAATCTCATTCGCTCATTTTGGCCTTTGGGAAAGTGCCAAGAAGATTGAATATTCCCGGAGAAAAAGAATTTAAGGGCAAGGGAGTATCTTATTGTGCGACTTGTGACGCCCCATTTTTTAAAGGTAAAACCGTTGTTGTCAGCGGTGGAGGTAATTCGACGTTTGACGCAGCGCTTTTACTTTCAAAAATCGCCCAAAAAGTTTATTTGATACATAGGCGTGATGAATTTAC
>CAZFCX010000152.1:0-1590 GCA_964517825.1 uncultured Bdellovibrionales bacterium | reverse complement strand
GATAATATCTAATAGCCCAAGGCAAAATTACAAAAAAATAATATAATAAATTCACTATTAACCGACTAAATTCTAAATCCTTTAAATTCTATTTTTATTACGATGATACATAGTGTTTTGGAAAATGAAAATTCATTTTCCAAAAAGATACCCTCCCCATTCCTCAGAACAATGATAGCTGTGCGGCCGATGGGCTTTTGTTCCGACTCTTCATCCGTTTGGGATATGCACGCCTGCCTTCGGTCACAACCCAAGTCAAATCCAAATGGCTTATCAAATGCATTCGCAACAATGCGGCTATGGTTGAAAATGCCTTTTTGCTTTCAGATTTGGTTTGAATCACCTGCAAAAGCAAAAAGGCGATCAATGTACACCAAACTTGTGTTTTTATACCGTTTTCCGTGTCGGAATAAAAATAGGTGAGTTGGAAGTTCTGTTTTAAACTTTTGAAGGTCGTCTCGATTAACCACCTGTTTTTATAAGCCAAGGCAACTTCCTCATCCGTTATTTCCCAATTATTGGTTATGAACTTGTATTTTCTGCCTTCCTCATCTTTATACCAGACTAAACGCAAGCATAAAGTTTTCACCTGTTTGGATTTCTTCTTCTTTTTTTTTCCCTCGACTTCGATTTCAACGGTTTCCTTATAGTTTATGTGGATATGCTCCGTTTTAAAAACGCCATATTCACCTTTCTCCAACTTCTTTTCAAACAGGACTTCCTGAACTTCATATTTTGCATTGTCTTTTAGCCGGCAAACGTAATTTACACCCGTTTGGGTCCATTTGGCATATTGCAGGTAATAGTTGTACGCCTTGTCAAAGACTATCATGCTGCCCGGAGCCAAATTCAGATATTGCAAAAAGTTCTTGTCATGCATCTTTGCCTCGCTTATCTTCACAAATTGTGGCGTGTCGGCATGGATATCGGTCAGCATGTGGACTTTCAATCCGCCTTTCTTTTTCCCTTCGCCTTTAGGATTACGACCCACTCCTTTCATTATGTCCGAGAACAGGGTTATTGTACTTGAGTCAAATGCATAAAATTCTTCAAAACTAATGCCTTCTTTGCGGCGTTTCCTTTTGCGGCTGACCGACAAAAATGGAGAAAAATGGGCTATCAATGCGAAATAGAACAGTCGGAACAATTCTTCGTCCCTATCACGTAACGCGTCTCCGGCCGTACTTTTGGCAGGTGAACTTTCCATCCCAAGATAATTCAGCTTACCCGCCAAAGCCCGCATTCCATCACAAACCTCCCCCATCGAGTCACAACGGGAAAATATGCCAAAGAGCATTACCATTAACTGCTCCCATGAAAAAAAGGTCTTATAATACCTGTCTGTTTTCATTCTTATCACCAACTCATCAAACTTCTCCTTGGGGATTATATTGATAATTTGTTTGAACACCGGCTGACCGACTAAATTCTTTTTGTTAACTTTGTCCATGTCGATTTTATTTTTTTGCGACAATAAAAATACGACATTCGGGTGAAACCGGAAAACGGGAGTAGCCCGATTCTTCTTTAATTATTTTAGTCGGTCAGTAGTGTATTTTTTTAATGAAATTTTAAGTAGGTTCGGTTTCT
>CAZFCX010000151.1:0-1648 GCA_964517825.1 uncultured Bdellovibrionales bacterium | reverse complement strand
CAGATCCGCTTTGCCTTCCAGAATTGGCTGCACCAGTTTTTCGATGTCAGCGCCGCAATACTGATTATCGGCATCGGTGTTGACGATGATGTCCGCGCCCAGATGCAGGCAGGCATCCAGCCCAGCCAGAAATGCCCGGGCAAGCCCTTTGTTTCTCTTGAAACTCACGATATGTTGAATGCCCAATGCTTGCGCTGTTTCAACCGTCCGATCAGTGCTGCCGTCATTAATGATAAGGTATTCGATGGTGTCGATGCCATCGATATGCATTGGAAGATCAGCGACAGTTTGCGGCAGTGTTTCTTCTTCATTATAGCAAGGTATTTGAATGATGAGCTTCAAATGTTCCTCCGGTATCATTTTTAGTGTTGATTGCGTACGATAATTTTTCGAAATGGAGAACGCTAAATGAAAAATTTCTTGTTCTGATCCATTTTCCATTATTGGAATAAACAATTTTTATCACATTCGAATTCTAATTGTAAAACAAACCTCAAAATTTTCCTTGATGCACTTTACTTTTCAATATTTTGAAAATGAGGAGGATAATTTCTTCCTTTGTTCGAAAAGCCGGCTGAATTTCAAATTGCTGATTATTTTTTCTGTTTTTAAAATTCCCATATTCAAGAAAAATTACAGAAGTTCCAATTAAATTATTTTTGGCTATCCTAAAACACATTTTTCCTTTTGCTTTTGTGGTGAAACATTTATATCAAGTTTAGTTCCGTTTTTTTTTTTTTTTAATAAATCAATATTTCAATAAGTCGATAGGATTTCAATGTGAAAAACACAAAAAATTAATTGCATAATTGTCAAATAAAATTTTCTGAATTATAATGCACAATCATATCATACATTTTTTCTTTATTGATGGAGAAAAATTTAATTAGTGGACTTGAGCCTTGCAGGGAACAAAAGAATTCCCCAAAAAAGATAATGGTGATTGGTCCCTACAAATTGGCGGTAAACCAAAATAAAAACTTGCGGTATAAAGTATTTATAAAAGATCATTAACAGAGAGACATCAATGACACTCGTTTAAAAAAATCAAATGAAAGTGTTTCAACATAAAGAAAACAGTGCCTAGTATGAATTTATGAGTATTATAACAATCCTTTAAAAAAATGATCAATATGAAAACGAATGCTAAGTATTATAAATAATTTAGGACAATCATCACACAGGTGAAAAAAATTATTGAAGGCACATACAATTGTGAACAATGGACTTGAAATGAAACAAAAGAAAAAAGCGTTGATTACAGGAATCACCGGACAGGACGGTTCTTTTTTATCAGAACTGCTTTTGTCAATGGGTTATGATGTATTTGGCTTAATGCGCCGAAAAAGCGTTGTCGATTATGGCAATGTGGACCATATTAAGGGAAGAATTCGATTCATCTATGCGGATATGACCGATTTATCTTCATTAATCAAAGCCATGAAAATTTCTCAGGCTGATGAAGTCTACAACCTGGCTGCACAATCCTTCGTCTCCACTAGTTGGGAACAGCCGGTGGCCACAGCAGAAATCGATGCGATTGGTGTTACCAATATGCTGGAGGCGATCCGAACCATTAAACCGGAATCCCGGTTTTATCAGGCTTCCACTTCGGAAATGTTCGGTCTGGTTCAGGAAATTCCTCAGA
>CAZFCX010000150.1:0-1658 GCA_964517825.1 uncultured Bdellovibrionales bacterium | reverse complement strand
TCTTTATTTGGACTGAGTCAAGATTTATTTAGATGGATTTGTGGCGGGTAACTCACCTTTGTTTTATTTCATTTTTTCATGAACAGGAGGCTTGACAGCGGTGAATAAAACCCATAATTTAAGCCTTAAAACTATATTTTTAACCGCGAAAACCGAGTACATAAAATGGCTTACAAACCCCAGAATTATCGTCATTTTCGTGCTTGTTTTATTTATAAAAACACTTGCGATTGAGCCACTTTTAGATAGAGCAGAAAAGTTTGGCGCACCGCTAAATATCTTAGAGCCTTTCATCGCCGTCGGCAACTCTGGAATGCTCGTAATGCTGATTCCAGCGGTATTTTTAGTGCTTATGAGCGACTTTCCCATTGTGAGCGGAAACACGCTGTTTTTCATAAAAAGAACAGGGCGAAAAAACTGGTTTTTGGAGCAAATTTTGTTTGCGATAATGAGCATTTTCACATATATTTTCAGCGTTTTTGCCTTAACGACAACTTTCTCTATCGGAAACGCAAAATTCAGCACAAATTGGAGCGAAGTCACACGACTTTTCGAGTCGCAATTCCCCGACCAAAGGGATTCGTTCGTGTCGCAACTTTTGCCCTCAAACCTCTACAATCAGGTGGGAATTGTCCCCACACTTCTCCACACTTGCGCATTGATGGCGCTGTATTTGCTACTTTTGAGCCTGATTTTGTTCGTGTTTAAACTCCTAAAACTCCGTGGTGCTGGGCTTTTCGCAGGAATGTCGGTGATAGCTGTCGGGGTAGCGACAACCTCCCTCAAGGCCTCACCAATGTGGCTTTTTCCGATGGCGAACACGATAATTTGGCTGCATTACACGGAAATTTTGCGTGAACCAATTATGCCAGTTTGGTATTCTTATGTATATTTTGCGGTATTAATTTCAGCGTTTTTGATAACATCATGGGCGATTTTAAAGCGCGTAAATTTTTATAGTGAATTAACTTAGAAAACTCCAAAAAAATTGAGAAAAAGCTTTCACCAATGGCTTTTGCGAAGATTTTTTTGTTGTGTTTTCAAGTTAATTACTATACAGCACGGAGGAAATTTAATGGAAAACTACCTACAAATCAGCAAGGTTAGCTTGAAAATTAAAGAGAATTTAATACTAAATAATATTTCAGTGAACTTTGAAAAAGGCAAAATTCACGGTTTAATCGGCAGAAATGGTAGCGGAAAAACCATGCTTATGAAGTGCATAAGCGGCTTTGTAAAGCCTACAAGTGGAGAAATTTTCGTGCGCGAGAAAAAGGTTGGAAAAGATTTCGACTTCCCTCCAGACGTCGGAATTATCATTGAAACTCCGGGATTTATTCCGTATTACAGCGGGCTTAAAATCTGAAATTGCTTGCAGGGCTTAACAAAAAAATCGGTGTTGACGAAGTGAAAAATTCCATGAAAAAGGTCGGCTTAGACCCTGAATTAAAGCGCCATGTGAGAAAATATTCGCTCGGAATGCGCCAGCGTTTGGGCTTGGCTCAAGCGATTATGGAAAATCCAGATATTCTTATTTTAGACGAGCCATTTAACGGACTTGACAAAGACGGGGTGCGTGATATGCGTGAATATTTGCTTGATTTTAAGGCGCAAGGTAAAACTATTCTGATAGCCTCATATTCAGCGGAGGATATTTC
>CAZFCX010000149.1:0-1663 GCA_964517825.1 uncultured Bdellovibrionales bacterium | reverse complement strand
TTTAAAATTTCGTAAATAATTTCTTTGGTACGATTACCAGAAAGATTTTTCAAATATGGAAAAAGCTTTGTTTGCACAAATTCAAGCAAATCCGGTCCAGTGATATAAGAATCTTTGCCTGTCCAAACGCTCCAGCGAAACTCATTATCAATGTTGCGGATGTAGGTTTTACCCTCAAAAGCCGCTTTTGCTTCATATTCATTTTCAATTTCCTCATAAACCTTCAAGAACAAGAGCCATGAAAATTGCTCAATATATTGCAAAGCGCCGGTTGTCCCCGGATCTTGGCGCATTTTATTGCATGCGCTCCATAATTTATTTTGTATGTCGTTATTTGCCATAATTATTTTCCGTTAATTTGCATAAATTTTTTCCTGCAAGCGATCAACATTCTGCCGTAACGCTTGCGGGTTGCCGAACGCTTTTTGCGAATACATAAAGCCGGGCATTGGATATACATCAAATACATTGGCTTTTGTGATTTCCATAACGCCGTTTTCTTTGTATTTCAAAAGTAAGCCGTTGATTATTTTTTTCTGCTCATCATTCAAGGCGTTCAAAAATTCCTGCTCGCGAGTAAGCACAGCTTCAGCCCTTTCTTGGCGGGAATGAAGATTTTCACCAAAACCGAGATTTGCCAAGAGATCATATTCGTCGGCTTCGGTATTGTTAGTGATTTTCGCCAGCATCTTAATATTTATGCCCTGATTTTCCAATTCGGCAACAAGCGCATCTCTTGTGTCTTGTTTAGTCCATTCTGCCTTCAGATCATTTGCATTTTTAACTGCTTTGGCAATTTCTTCTTTGGAGTAAGCAACATATTCCTTAAGCGATAATCTTTTGCCTAAAACATCAACCTCAAACATCATCTCGTCTTCAACAAAAACTGTCAGCCCATGCACTTTGATTGGCGGAACAGGTTTTTTCTGCAAAGTAAGCTCTATTTGAATTTGGTCATCTTTGCTGGTTTGTGTTTCAACTGTTATTTCGCGATGTTTGTAGCCGTTTGCGGAAACATACAATTTTATTTTTCCTTCCGGTACATTCGTGAAAGAAAATTCTCCGCTTGCGTTTGTTCTGGCTTGCGTCTGTTCGTTTGCGGATAGTTGAATTGTCATCAAGGCGTTTTCTATCGGCGTGAGCGTTTCTTCTTCAACGACAATTCCATTGAGATAATTTGTTCGCGGAGTTTCGGGTTTAATTTCCGGCTTGCCCTCTATCCATTCGTCAATCAATCTTGTAGCGTTGGTGTAATCAATTACCCTATACCAAAATTTGCCCTTTTCTTTTGAAATACGGCTACCTCGCCCCATAATCTGCTTGAAAACTATCGGGGAGCGAATTGGCTTCATAAAAACAATATTTTGCACTGTCGGCGCGTCAAAACCGGTGGAAAGCAAGTCAACAGTTGTTGCTACAACCGGAACATTTTGCGCTTGATCTTGAAAAGTTTTGAGAAGCGCCATTGAATCCGTTTCTTCTGACACAATTCGGACGGCATAATTTGGAAAACCGAGGTGCGCAAAATGATTTTGCAAATGCTTTGCTACTTCGCCGGCATGTTCCATAGTAACGCAGAAAACAATCGTCTTTTGCATTTCACCATAGGTTTTTATAAGTCCGGCGAGGTGTTCGCACATTTTTTCAGTTCTATCAGGCAGAA
>CAZFCX010000148.1:0-1686 GCA_964517825.1 uncultured Bdellovibrionales bacterium | reverse complement strand
GAATATTCAAACAGCGACAAAGAGGCTGTGGAAACCAACATAGATGCTCTGGAAATGTTTATTTTGAAAATTTTATGGAAAAGAAACGGCATCAAAGAAAATGTAAACTTCAAAAAAAGCATTATTCAAGAATTATTTGAACAAATGTATTCGGCATCTGAAAAAGAAAACAACTTCGTGGACCAATTTGAACGCCATATGTCGTCAATACTTACCAGGGATTTTAACGGTACAAAGCTAAGCTATATAGCTAATTTGATAAAAAGCGACTCCGCGCCGAAATATGCATTATTGGTTCTTTGGAATGACGATTTGTTCGACAAGATATCTTTTGAAGACACCCTGAATCATTTAGGCATTTATTACCCGGAAATGTCTTTTGACGGATTCAAAGTATCACCAATGGGGCTATCTCCGATTAGCGGCAAACAAATACGACACATAACAAAAGATTTTTCTTCAAAGGCAAAGCAAATTGCGGAACAAGCTGCTGCAAAAGGCGGCTCCATAAGCATAAAACACAAAAATCTTTTGATCACTGCCGTAAAAGCTAAAAATTATTCAAATACAATTATAATAGGCGGAACATCATTTAGCGATATTGATTTAGACATAGCACATAAAATAATGATATTGGCAGGAACACTATTTTTATCCATATTAATAACCTCAGTTTGTGCATATATATCCGTAAAACTTTTTATAAATCCAACAATAAAACTGAATAAACTTCTAAAAGAAGTTGCGCGCGGAAAACTCGATATAGAAATAGAGAATACCGAAAAAGACGAAATTGGCCTATTGTGCAGCGAGTTTTCCAACATGACAGCCGGTCTGCGTGACCGTCAAAAACTTGCCACACTTGTTTCTGACCAAGTTCTGTTAGATTTTAATGATCAAAAATTAGAAAAGAATTATCCGTTTACCGGGGTTGCGCTTGTATCGGACATAAGAAACTTTACCGGCTCATGTGAGCTTTACCCGCCCGAAACGATAACAGAATTATTAAATGAGCATTTTGAACAAATGGCCGGAATTATAGCTCAATATGGAGGCAGAATTTATAAGTTTATCGGAGACGCCATTGAAGCTGTTTTTTCTGAAGACAACAATTTTAAAGAGTCCCCTTCAATAAGAGCTTTTCAAGCGGGCAATAAAATGCTTGAAAGACTTAAAGAAATAAATAAAAGCAGAGAAATAAGAAATCTTTTTCAATACAAAATCGGGATAGGCATATGCAAAGGCGAGATGTTTGCGGGATACGTCGGGAACACAAACTCAAGGCTCGACTATGCAATTTTGGGCGATGCCATAAAAATTGCGGGAAAACTTGAGTCTGCATCAGTTCAAAACCCGGATTATCCATTAACTGTGTGCAGAAATACCGCACTTGATTTACGCGAAAAAAATGTAAAATTTTTAAACGCTCCGGGAATAGACGGCTTTTTTATAGATAAAACTGAGAAACATAACATTAAAGACACTACATCTGATGAAAACGGGTTTTTAAAGCAGACTTTTTCGACAAATTCAGAGAACATAGAGAAAACAATAATTTCATCCGACTATTCGAATAAAAAAAGCGCGATTATTTTTCTTACCATCATTTTGCTAATATCAATTGGGCTAAATTTTGGAAAAACAATCATAAAATCGACCAAAGAAGCCTATTCAAAAAATGAAGCC
>CAZFCX010000147.1:0-1715 GCA_964517825.1 uncultured Bdellovibrionales bacterium | reverse complement strand
CCCCTCTTTTTGCGGATTCCCGCGAATTTACTACACCGGAAATGAATCCGGCATTTTGTTTAAGTCAATTATTAATACTGGGAGACATTGTGTTTTATCGTATAACTCCGCTGCATCCCATAAGGAAAGACGCATATTAGCACATCCGCCTTTTGGCTTAAAGTATTTATGAATAAGTAGCCTCGCTTTCCTTCCTTTTCGCTCAACAACTTCTTCACCTTTTGAATGAATTGTTACTGTTTCATTTTCATTTTTATCCCGCAGTTTGTACAATTCTCTAAATTCTTTAGCTATTCCTTGCATCTCTCCATTCCCCCTTTTTTTTATTTTAAGTTACTGCTTTAATTTTAACATTAATTGGCAATTCTAAATAATATTTTACTTTTTGTCAATATTTTTCATAAAAACGACCAGAAGTTCCCGCGCTGACGTTTTCCAGTTGAATTTAATTGCTTGTTTTTGGGCCTGCTCTTTTAAATTTGCGCAAAAATCACGATCTAGCAAAATCTCTTTCATGGCCAAAAAAAGCTCGTCCGGCCTGTCCGGATCAACCATGATTGCGCCATTGCCGGCCACTTCCGGAATTGAAGACGTGTTGGAAGCAACAACCGGCAAAGCACAGCGCATGGCTTCCAAAACGGGAATGCCGAAACCTTCAAAAAAAGACGGATAGACAAAAAGCGACGCCAAAGTATATACAGCCGCCTTATCTTCATTGCGGATACAGCTGGTAAAAATAATGTCGTTTGTGAACTTAGCTTCGCGCATAACATCTAGAATTTTTCCAGTCTTCCAGCCTTTGCCGCCGGCGATGACCAGTTTGTATTTGTCCAGGTGCGGATTGTTCAGGCTTCTCAGTTGATCGTAAGCTTTCACAATGGCCGGAATATTTTTGCGCGGTTCGATTGTGCCTAGAAAAAAAATGAAATTGAAAGGCAGATGATACTTTTCTTTGACTTCGATAAGCTTCGGATCATTGCGGTCAACTTGCTCAAAATTTTCATCTATGCCGTTATAAATCCTTTGAATTTTCTGCGCGTTTATTTTCCACTGCAAAAGGATGTCGTTTTTGGTAGAATTAGAAACAGCAATAATTTTGTCAGCTCTTTTCGCCAGCTTTCGCGGATTCAAAATGCTGTGCCAAAGCTGCCTTTTCAGGGAGAAAGATTCGGAAAAAATTTCATACGACAAATCGTGAATGGTCAGCACCAGTTTTGTTTTTTGAGAAAGCGCAATGAAATTTATGTTTGGCATGAAAAAAACGTCAACGCCGCCGATCATTTCATCAGCGCATGGCCAGCCAAAATACCAAAAGCATAGATTCAAAATCTTATTCGGATAGCGGAATTGCTTGATGCTGACATTTTTGTATTTGGAAAATATTTGCAAATCAAAATTGGGTTCACGAAATGAATTCAAAAATAAAATATATTGATTTTTCTGGTCCAATTCAAAAAGCCGCTCAAGAATATTGACGGTATATTCTTCAACCCCCGTTCTTTTCCCGTCAGTCAAACATCTGATGTCAATCCCAATGCGTGCCATAATTATTACTTAATCAATCAATTTTCACGTTATACTATAATAGCGCAATATTCAAATTTATCAAATTTTTGCACCTTGCCCCGTCAAATTATTGCATCGCAATATTATTTGACTGATGTTTTAAACACATACATTTGTCGGTTTTTGGATTGTTAATAATTCTAGCATTT
>CAZFCX010000146.1:0-1739 GCA_964517825.1 uncultured Bdellovibrionales bacterium | reverse complement strand
CGCCCTCGCTTTGGACGCCGACGGAATTTGTGCCAGTTGAAAACTGGCGCGCCGCTTCAAAAATTATGCGTTCAACTCATCTGCCATCAACTCTGCCTGCTTCAAAATATTCTCTGTTGCAATCAATTGCTGATCCGGCGGATAGCCGTATCTGTTCAAAATTCTTTTTACATCACGACGCAATCGTGCGCGAACACTTTCTTTCAGTGTCCAGTCAATTGTTGCATTACCTTTGACGCTTCTAAAAACCTCAATTGCGATTGCTGCCAATTGTTTATCGCCCAAAACTTCTTTCGCGCTGTCGTTGTTAGCAAGTGCGTCATAAAAAGCTAACTCATCATCTCTGAGATTCAACGCTTCTCCTCGTTTATCTGATTCGCGAATATCTTTTGCGAGCTTTACCAATTCTTCAATAACTTGCGCTGCAGTCAAAAGATTGTTTTGATATTTCTTAATTGCACTTTCTAACATTTCCGATAATTTTCGGCTTTGGATAAAATTCTTTCGCATCCTCAACTTGATTTCATCATTCAACAATTTTTTCAGCAACTCTAAGGCAAGATTCTTCCTTTCCATTCCTTGAATCTCTGCCAAAAATTCATCAGACAAAATTGAAATGTCCGGCTTTTTAATTCCTGCCGCATCAAAAACATCGACAATGCCCTCTGAAACTACGGCTTTATCAACAATCTGACGAATAGCAGTTTCTATTTCCGCATCGGATTTTCCCGTTCCGGTCGGTTCAAATTTTGTTAATCGCGCCTTTACCGCTTGAAAAAATCCAACTTCATCTTTGATTTCCATTGCCTTTAGGTTTGGCACAGATAAAGCAAAAGCTTGCGATAAGAGCGCCACTTGCTTTGTATATCTATTTTTTCCGTCTTCTAAGCCAAGAATATGTTCTTGCGCTTCAAGTATGATTGTAAGTTTTGCTCGGGTATCTGCCGAAAAATATTTTTTATAATCAAAACCATTAAACATCTGCTCAACAATTTCAAATTTCTCAAGCATCGCCGCCACCGCCTCATTTTGGTCAAGCGTAGGTGCGCCTTGCCCGCCACTAGCCGTATAAGTCGCAAGTGCTGTTTTTAAGTCCGAAGCAATGCCAATATAATCAACGATCAAACCACCTGGCTTATCCTTAAATACTCTATTCACACGCGCAATAGCTTGCATGAGATTATGTCCACGCATTGGTTTATCAACATACATCGTATGCAAACATGGCACATCAAAACCGGTAAGCCACATATCGCGAACGATTACCAATTTTAATTCATCGCTTTCATCCTTAAATCTTTCTCCAATAGCTTTTCTATCTTGCTTGGTAGTGCTATGAATCTGCCAATTTTCAGGATCAGACGATGACGAAGTCATTACAACTTTTATCGCGCCTTTCTTTAAATCCTTATTGTGCCAATCAGGACGAATTTTGATAATTTCTTCATAAAGTTCAACTGCTATTCTTCGGCTCATACAAACAATCATTCCTTTTCCCTCAAACGCTTCGCGCCGTTTTTCAAAATGATCAACAAGATCGGTAGCGATGATTTTCAATCTATCTCTGTGTCCAACAATTGCTTCTAATTGTGCCCACTTTGCTTTGGCTTTCTCTTTGGCGGTGTTTTCCTCGCCTTCGGTGATGGCCTCTACTTCTTCATCAAGTTTTGCCATTTCCTCCGGCTTTAGATGAACCTTCGCAAGACGGGATTCGTAATAAATACGAACGGTCGCGCCGT
>CAZFCX010000145.1:0-1753 GCA_964517825.1 uncultured Bdellovibrionales bacterium | reverse complement strand
CCGCCTCGGCTTTCTTCCCGCCCGCAGGAGGGGTCTGGGGAGGAATGCGGGCGGGATTTTGAACCTTTCCTTTTTCGCTTCCGAATTTCGTATTTTGCAAAGCAAAATGCGCCACCAAAAGAGATGTTGCCCTTGACCCACCCAACCCATTCGCGGGCAACGCTAAGGAACTCCCTAAAGATTCATTTACAAAATTGTTTAAATTAGTTATCATTATAGTATCAAGAAAGAAACCTTTATATTATATTCTATATACTATAATGTTATACAATTAGAAAAGATATGTCAAACAATAAAATTGCGGACAACTTAAAGAAACTACGGGCTAAAAAGGGGCTATCTCTCGAAAAGATTGCTCGCCTTGCCGATTTGTCGCTTAACACTGTTGTTAAGGTTGAAAACGGAGTAAATACAAACCCAACAATCGAAACACTAACCAAGATCGCCAAGGCGTTTGAAGTTGGCGTTGATGATTTAATTAAGTAGAAATATGGCAAAAAAAGATTACTCAAAACTAGAAAAAGACGACTTGCTCAAAGTCATTGAAAAACTGGAATCCCGTAAAAAATATGGGTTGATTTGGGACGAGGAAAAAACCAAAGAGCAATTTGAAAAAGAATCAGAAAACGCCTTGCCAGTTTTGAAAGAAGTTAAAGGCAAAGAAATCAAAACCGATCCGAGCAAGCCGACCAATATTTTGATTGAGGGCGACAATTATCACGCCTTATCTGTTTTGAACTACACCCACCAAGGCAAAATTGATGTTATCTATATTGATCCGCCTTACAATACGGGGAAGAAAAAAGAATTTAAATATAATGACGCTTGGGTTGATAGTGAAGATAGTTATCGACATAGTAAGTGGTTATCGTTTATGGCAAAAAGATTAAAATTGGCAAAAAATCTTTTGTCTGACGAAGGTGTATTATTTGTATCTATTGATGATAATGAAGTTGCGCAACTAAAACTTCTTTTAGATAACTTTGTATTTTCAGAAAAGAATTTTAAAACTGTAGTTATATGGCAGAAAAAAGTTAGGCCATCTAATAAGAACAACGATGGTTTTTCGAGCACAACCGAATATATTCTGATGTATTCAAAAAAACAAGGTGATTTGAAACTGATGCCCGTAGAATTAAATCCCGATTATGTAAAAAAAGTTTATAAAAATCCAGACAAAGATTCGCGTGGATTGTGGAGAGGTCAACCTTTGTGGAGCGAGAGCAATACAAATAAAAGAAAAACATTATTATTACCTGACGGAAGAAAAATCGAACAAAAATGGTTTATCAGCCAAAAAACTTTAGACGAGCTTTATGCAGAGAATAAAATTATAGAAACCGGAAAAGGTACGCTAAATGGAAAGGTTTTTTTGTCGGAAATTGACGGAAAAGATCCAATGAATTTATTACCTGGCGAAGTTGTGGGAACAACTGAAGAGGCGACCAAGGAATTGAAGTTGATTTTAGGTTCCGGAGAAAATAAATTTATGTACCCAAAGCCAACAAGGTTAATAAAATTCTTAATATCCAGAATTCCAAATAATAATAACGCTATAATTCTGGACTTTTTTGCAGGTTCGGGGACAACGGGTCACGCCGTTTTAAGTTTGAATAAAGAAGATGGTGGTTCCAGAAAATTTATACTTTGTACAAATAATGAAGATGGTTTATGTGTAGATGTTTGTTATCCAAGATTGAGGGTTGCTATAAAAGGAAACAGCGATATTGAGGCAAATGGTGGAAATCTAAAA
>CAZFCX010000144.1:0-1762 GCA_964517825.1 uncultured Bdellovibrionales bacterium | reverse complement strand
TGTCCAATTACCAAAATCACCTTTTTTAAATTTAGCACCGCTATCGGTAAAATAAACCCACCTGCCAGTATTTGTTGCGCCACCGGTATTAGCGACTAAGCCGCCAAATAATTTTTTGCCTTTTTTATTTTCTGCCTTAATATATTTTTGCAGTCCATCAGATTTTGGTCCAAAATCAGAAAATTGTGTCCCGTGCGGATCAAATAAACCAATTCTTCCGTCTTTAAATTTAACTACAAAGTCAACATAAAATGGTGTTTTGTCCTCATCATAAGGCACGGCAAAAAATGTCGCGTCTCTGTCTCCGTTTTTAAACCACCATTCAACCTTTCCTGAATTATCCAAAAATTCTGTAAAAGATTTTTCCAGTTCGGATAAATATTTTACATAAAACGGCTTCATTACTGACCTGTCCTTTGCTTCCTCTGCATAATCACTGCCAAAAGACAAAACTTCGGGAACATTCCAATTGTCTAGTTTAGCAAGTTCTCCCTCTCTTATTTCGGTTTCATTTTTATACTCAATTTGCGCTTTATCTAAAACATTTAAAAAACGCTGTGGATTATCATTATTTAAAACTATTTTTACGATTTCTTCCCACTTTTCTGAATAATCCATTTTCAACTCTTTTTCGAAAAATTTATAAATAGATTCCTTGACTCTATTTACAGACCTATCTTCCGGGTAGAAAAGGCGAAGGCTATTTCTCACAAAATAATCAAATAATTTCTGCAAATCAGCATCGCTCACTGTGATTGATTTATCACCTACAATTTTTGAACCGGCTAATTTATCAATATCGCTGGCTTTATAATCAGAAATAATCTTAATATCAACTTTTTTCGCCGTTTTATCTATTTTGCTTTTCAAATTATCCGCTTTTGCTTGAGCTAAAAATATTTCAATAAAGCGCGGAGATAATCTTGTTTTTTCACGATGTCGCTTCGAATAAACTGAAACTAAACTGATCGGCTGGTATTTGTCTATTCTTTTACTGGTTAAAAACGATACATAGCCGGGGGCAACATCTTTGTCGATTACCACATTGGTTATGTTTGTATAGATATAGCCGTAGTTTAAAATTTCTTCACCATAATATTTACCTCGATCTGGTTCAGGCATTCTCATAATTCGTCCCACTGTTTGAATAGAAAAAATCGGACTATGCCACTCTCTAAACAACGCCATTACTTGCGCTCGCGGACAATCCCAACCCAAAGCAATTGCTTGTTTGAAAAGCAAAACCTCTACTTCACTGTCATTTTTTTCTACATCTTCTTTGTTTATATGCTCGCCCGAAAGCCAAATAGCCAGCTTATTATTTCCTTTTTCGGTAGAAATATTAAAATCATCTTTTAAAATTTTAATTACCTTGTCCTTCAGCTCGTCCTCTCTTTGTCCTTTTCTATCTGGCAACTGAATCAAAACTAACGGATTTATATTGCTACCTTCTTTTTTGTAGCTTTTAATTAGTTCCGCTCTTTTTTTCAAAGCCTCACCGATGACTGTTTTTTCACTATCTTTGTCAAACTTTTTTTCGCCCAATTCCGTTTTTATTTTGCCTTCTTTGAAAACATTTACAAAATTTTCATTTAAAACCAGCGACTTTTTTATCATCGCTTCTTTTTTAACATCGTCCACCAGAATTTTTACATCATAATCGCCCTCAAGAATCGGGGTTGCCGAAACCTCTATCGTTAAACTTGGATCAATATCTTTGCGAAGCTGAAGCGCGGCCGACTTTTCTTTTTTATCCATCTGT
>CAZFCX010000143.1:0-1768 GCA_964517825.1 uncultured Bdellovibrionales bacterium | reverse complement strand
AACTAAACTTCGGAGATGCCGACGTTCTGCAGTTGTCACGAATATACAAACAGGTTCGCTACGAAAGAATGCGCGTGATTCAATTTGTCCGTTTTCAAAAATCCGCCGATGAGACCTATTTTGCCGCCTTTGAGCCACAACATAATGTACTCCCCCTGACCATCGACCATTTTCAAAATCGCTTTGCCGACCAAAAATGGTTAATTTATGACATGAATCGCCAATACGGCTATTATTACGATCTGAAAAGTGTCAGCGAAATCACCATTACTGATAAGGGAACTCCTTTATTAAAGGGTATTTTGGACGACCAATCTATGGCGGAGGACGAACGCCTTTTTCAAAAACTGTGGAAGACTTACTTTAAGGCAATCGCCATCAAAGAACGCACCAACCCACGCAAACACAAGCAAGATATGCCGGTGCGATACTGGAAATATCTGACAGAAAAACAATGATTTTTATTATTCTGTTTCCGTATCCGGTTTTTCGGTCTTTTTCTCACCGATTTTACAAATCAAGACAGTTCCCTCCTGCGATAACAATTCAAACTCAAATTTTTGTTCGATAATTTTTTGCACCGATTCTTGGAAAAGCACAATGACATCTCCGGACTCAATCTTGTCCTTCGACTTGTACTCCATGGGGATTCCCTTCTCCTGAATCATTTTTAAATAAAAATCATGTGGCGCGCCATAGTCTTCAAAGACCAAAAACTGTCCGGGATGAATATGCCTGCCGCGATAAACTTCTTGCAAATAGTAATCGACTTCCTGCTCCCCTTTTATATAATGACTTCTCTGCGGGTAACAAGTCTTTTTGACAATATGCACGTAAGGAACTATAAAAACAAGCACCATAATAAAAAAGGGCAATACTTTTTGCAGCCATAAAAACCCGGATTTCCGAATTTTAGCACACCACCTAAATAAAAATTCAAAAGAAGGGGGAATCAACAACGCCAAAAAAGGGAACATCTGTGTATCATACCATGGGAGTTTTGTTTGGGAGGAAGAGATGAGAAGAAATAGGCCCAATGCCATAAGGAAGGAAAAGAGGGTTAATTTTCGTATTTTATCATCTTTAATCAAAAAACCGGCAATAATTCCCAAGGGAAGGATAAAATACCACGGAATAAAGCGATAAAGAATAAAATTGCTGTGAAAAAAAAGAAACGGGTGGTCATGTCCTTCAATAACCGTCAGAAGTCTGCCGCCCAATTCATTTTGCCATACTGCCTGAATATAGCCGGGGTTAAATGATTCCCGGAGTAGATAATAGCCGCAGACAAAAAACAAAAATAGTCCTATTCCTATATAAAAATGTCGATTTTTTAAGAATATCGTAATTTTTTTTCGAACTAATGCATAAATAAAGAAACTTGGAAAAAAGAACATTCCGGAAATACCTTTTGTCAATACCGCCAATATTGAAGTGAGGAAAAAGAGATAGAGAAATTGTCGATTTTCATATTCACAAAACATAAAAAAGGCCAATCCGGCCATCGTGGTAAAAAGAGTCAACAAAGCGTCATAGTCGCCGGTACGGGTTCCATGCATTTCGATATATCCCCCACTGGTAATAAGCACAAACACGGCAACAATGCCAAAAAGAGTATTTTTGAGGTAGCTCCGTGCAAACAGCAATAATAGGAGGCATGTCAGGAATGCCGCAATGGCGGAGGGCAGACGCACCGCCAACTCATTCACCCCAATTATTTTCATGGCGGCCGTTTGCAGCCAAATCATTAACGGCGGCTTCGTACTCC
>CAZFCX010000142.1:0-1805 GCA_964517825.1 uncultured Bdellovibrionales bacterium | reverse complement strand
ATAATGTGGTCGGGGTTGTCAAGACACGGAATTCGTTGCAACCGGATGGTAAGAATTTTTTAAATTTTTTTCACAAATTTTTTGAAAATGAATTTGGGCCGGCGTTTGGTAATCCAGCGACTGGTGGCGGCGCAAATTATTGTACAGCGGAAAATATTCATTTAAACCTCTGCGGGCTTGGCCAACATCAGCGTAGGAGTTTAAGTAAATGTTTTCCTGCTTGACTGTTCTCCACAATCTCTCGGTGAAAATATTGTCCATGCACCGGCCGCGCCCGTCCATGGAGATTTTGATTTGCCTGGATTCCAGAATGCCGGTAAACTGCGGGCTGGTAAAATGACTTCCTTGATCGGAATTGACGATTAACGGCTGGCCTTTAGCTAAGGCTTCATTTAAACATTCCAGACAGAATCCGATTTCTAAACTGTTTGATAATCCCCAAGCGATTACATAGCGGGAAAACCAATCAATAATCGCAATCAGGTATGCGAATCCCGTTGCCAGTTTCACATATGTAATGTCCGTGCCCCAGACCTGGTTGGGGCCGGTGATTTCCAAGCCCTTCAACAGGTAAGGGTAAATTTTGCTTTCATTGTTTTTTGAGCTTAAATTAAGCTTCTTTTTAGGATAAATCGCCTCGATTCCCATGATTTGCATCAATGTCCGCGTATGGTCGCGGCCAATGGGAATTTGGTAAGTTTCATTCAATTCCCGCTTGATTTTACGGCTACCGTAGAACGGAAATTTGGTGTAGATGGCGTCGATCAAATCCATGATCTTTTTGTCTTCTTCGCTTACCGGCGCGGACTCGTAATACCAGCTGGCGCGCGATATGTCTAATAATTGGCATTGCCTTTTTAGGGCGATGTTTTTGTTGTCTTTTTCAATCAGCGATTTTCTTTGTTCATGGGTTAAAAGTTGACAGTTTTTTTTTAAGCCATTCCAATTCCAAATCTCTTTGTCCGATGATTTTGTAAAGATTGTCCAATTCCGCCTGGCGGCGGATTTGTTCGTCCTTTTCTTTTTTGCGGCCGTCTTTGAATAATTCGGGCAAGCCGTCCAACGCTTGCTTTTTCCATAGTCCGATTTGGGTGGCGTGCACTTGGAAATCAGAACTGATTTGGGCCATGGTTTTTTCTTCCTTGATGGCGAATAACGCCACTTGTGCTTTTTCCTGGGGAGTAAAACTCCGTGGTTTTTGGGTCATATTTTATCATACTTATCCACACCAGTTGGCGCAAATTTCGTGTCTAGTTTTCTCAGACCATTATATGATACCATAAGGCGGATCGATATAAATCATCTGGACTTTGCCGCCCATTCCTTCTTTATTCAACAAGCTATTCATCACTAAAAGCGAATCTCCCGCGATCAATCGGTTTGTCCAATCTTGTTCGTGTTTATAAAAATCAATTGCTTTATTAAGCGGCGGCTCATTATCCGGCTTTTCAAAAAGTGATATTTGCCTCGCGCCGGTTTCTTTTTTGAGAAAAGACTTTACGATTCGTTTTGGGTCAATTCTTTCGTGAATGTGCAAACTAACATTTTGAACGTCAAAGTCGGTTCCTTCTTTTTTACCAGCCCAACTCAAAAACGGATCGATATGCGGATCGTGCGCGTACTTAGTTCTACCATCCAGCTTATCGGTTGCGCTGGAAACCAAACCTACGGGCGGAATATTTTTCCTTGTTTCACCCTTATGATCGTAAGTTTTTAATTCAATCTTTTTCTCTTTCTTTACTCTTGCCATAAATGATTAAAATAAAAATCGATTATCTTAGCTATATTTCTATTAACTTTAACTC
>CAZFCX010000141.1:0-1809 GCA_964517825.1 uncultured Bdellovibrionales bacterium | reverse complement strand
TACTTGCTTTGCCAGACCGGATATGAGTTGAAAGTTCAGTGCGACTAATTTTAGAGTAACTCGTAACTGGCAACTCGTAACTGGTATTTTTTGAATTTTTACTGATTACTGGTTGCTGACTACTGGTTACTATTTGGTATGAGTTGGTAAGTAACGCGATATTTAAATTATTGTTTTTGAATAAAGTGCAGATGCTTTCAAAATGTTGTCGCGCCAAAACTTCAGTCGGCGCCATAATGGCTACCTGATAGCCGGAGTTTATAACAGAGAGAGCTGCCATGGCAGCTACTACGGTTTTGCCGCTACCAACGTCGCCATTGAGCAGCCGGTTCATCGGTTTTGATTTTTCTAGATCTTTCAAAATTTGAAAAGCAGCTTTTCTTTGCGCGTTGGTCAGAGAAAATGGAAGGGCGGCGACAAATTTCTGCATTAATTTTTCATCAAAAGGAATTGTAACGCTCTGCTGTTTTTCCCAAGAAATTTTGGCGCGCTGAGATGCCAGTTGAAGCAGAAACATCTGCTGGAAGGCGAAACGCTTTTGCGCGATTTCGGCTTGCTTGGGATTTTTGGGGAAATGAATATATTTTATAGCCTCAGGCAGGGAAGGCAGATGCAAGCCCTTGAGAATATTTTCCGGAATCGGATCTTGAAGCTCATCCGCGAATTTTATCAAGTTTTGCAGTTGCCAGCGGATCCATTTCGAAGTCAGGCCTTCAGTTTCCGGATAGATCGGAACCAGCCGGCCGGTGTTGGTTGGAATTCTCGAAGAAAGTTCCCAGGCCGGATTGGAAAAAAACAAGCCCTTGGCGTCCTGCGAAACTTTGCCGCTGAGGCGCACGCCTTTGCCTTCCGTTAATGAATCGCTGACATATGGTTGGTTGAACCACACGGCGCGCACTGTGCCGGTGTCGTCTTGCACAAAACATTCAGTAATGAGCATTTTTTTCTTCCATGTCCGAATCAGTTTGCTTTTAGTGACTTCGCCCATGACGGTGGCGGTTTGCCCGGCTGCAAGATTGTCGATGGAAACTCGCTCGGAATAATCTTCATAGCGGAAAGGGAAGTGCAGCAAAAAATCCTCGACAGTTTCCATGTTGAGCTTCTTGAGAGCAGCGGCATATTTCGGGCCGATGCGGGGAATGTCCAAAAGTTTTGTCTTGATTGTTGCCATATGCTAAGTATAGCGTATTTTTGGAGATAGAAAAAAGGGATTCGGAATTTCCGAACCCCTCTTTATTGTCCTAGCAGAATGGGCTAGCGTTTTAATGCAGCCATTCTCTTTTTCTTCTCGCATTTTTCGCAAGCTCCCCTTTCAGTATTCTCTATTAAATCTTTAATAGGAATCCTTTTTATACATTCCTCGCAAATGCGGCGGTGGGTGCCAGTTTTTTTTACTTCATCGATTATTTCTTCGATCCCCAGAATTTTGTCAGCGGCGAGATCTATATCTCTTGTTAAGCTTTTTATGCGTGCAGCCTGTTCCTTAACAAGTCTTTTTTTGGCTTCTAAATCTTTTCTGATAGCATCTCGCTCTCTTTTAAAATCCCTTTGTTTTTTTTCTTCAAAATTCTTTTTCCCCTCCAAGATTTTTAAAAAAATGCTCTCCGGAGAATCGCTCGACTTTTGTTTTTTTATCAATTTTTTCATTCTCTCCCCCTCTTATTTTTATTAGCGCAAAATCGCGCCCGGATCTTTTAAATGTGCAAATTATAACGATGTTAAATAATTGCACAGATTAAACAAAAAGTCAAGCGCCGAGGGTAATGTCCACATACATATGGCGGTTTTTCCAAGATAGCGGTATCTTGG
>CAZFCX010000140.1:0-1832 GCA_964517825.1 uncultured Bdellovibrionales bacterium | reverse complement strand
TTTCGGCGGAATTACCGGAAAAAGAAGAAGCCTTTTGGTTTTCGGATGAATCTCCCGAGGATCGTGCCAAATTCGAAAAAAAATGGATGAAACTAGAAAAACTGAAAACTATATTTCCTAAAAAAATTATGGAAATGTTTGAATGGGTTTTTTGAAAAAAAACAGTTATCTAATAAAAAAGGGCGCAGGAAGCTTCAAGCGCTCTTTTATTTTGCCTAAAATTAAAAATAGTTATACAGTTAATGCTATGGATTTACAAAAGCTTGAACAATTTCTAAAAGACAATAATCAGCCGAAATTTCGGCTGGAGCAAATCAAAAAAGCCGTTTTTCAAGACGGGATTTCGACGTGGGGAGAAATTACGACAATTTCGAAAGAACTCAGAGAATTATTAGATAAAGAAATGAAAATTCTGTCTTTTAATGTTGAAGAGATTTTAGTTTCAGGGAATAGGCAATCAATAAAAGCGGCGTTAAATTTGCCCGACAATAATTATATTGAAACAGTTTTGCTTTCTTCTGAAGAGGGAGCTTGGACAGTTTGCGTATCAAGCCAGGCCGGATGTCCGCTGAACTGCGCTTTTTGCGCCACAGGCAGAGAAGGATTTAACAGAAATCTGACGGCCGAAGAAATTACCGACCAAGTCTTGTTCTGGCGCCAATACCTTAAAAAATTTCGAATTTCGAATTTCGAGTTTCGAGTTTACGACATTTCCAATGTCGTATATATGGGTATGGGCGAACCATTTTTAAACTGGGAACAAGTCAAAAAAAGCCTGGAAAACCTAATTAATCCAAAACTTTTTGGTTTTGGCTCCAGATCAATTTCTGTTTCAACTTCCGGAATTCCTGAAGGCATAGAAATTTTTACTGAAACTTTTCCGCAAATGAATCTGGCTGTTTCTTTGCATTTTGCGGAAAATGAAATGCGCAGTCGCTATATGCCGATCAGCAAGCAATATGATTTGGAAAAAATCAAAGAAACGCTCCAGAAATATTTTCAGAAAAGCAAAAGAAAAATTTTTATTGAATATATATTATTCCAAGGACTGAACGATAGCTTGCAAGATGCCAGAAAATTAAGCGAGTATCTAAAATCAATTGGGCACACATATTTGTTGCATGTGAATCTGATATTTTATAACGAAGAAGATAAAACAGCCAATGATTTCAAAGCTTCTTCAAAAAATGCTGCTGTTAAATTCAGAGATTGCCTTCGGCAAAATCATATTAATGTTACCATCAGAAAAAGCCTGGGAGCTGACATTCAAGGTGCCTGCGGACAACTATCTACTTCCCGATGATTTGCAAAGCGATTTGGCGTTTCCTTGAGTCATCGAGTTCAATGGCAAAAATTCTCTGCCATTCTCCCAATTGAAGTTTACTATTGGAAACATTTAAAATAGTTGAAGTCGGCAGATACATGGCTTTCACGTGAGAATGGCCATTTTTGCTTTCATTGGGATGCATATGCACAGTGCGGATTTTGAAATTGTCGTGCATATATTGGTAGGTTCGGGGAGCCAATTTTTTCAGAAGTTTTTTCATGTCCATAATCAAAAGCGGTTCAGCTTCGTTCACAATCACAGCCATTGTGGTGTGCAGGCTTTGAATATTGATGATTCCGTTTTTAACTCCGGCCTTTTTTATTTTCTGCTGAACTTTTTCCGTGATGTCGATAAAATCAAGGCTGGTAGTTGTCTTCAGTCTAATAACATGGTTGATAACCTTCATAGCTTTTGGTGGGTTTTATTATTTTTTTAAGTATATTGCTAATTATACTCTTTTTTTAAAAAAACAACACTGCGCGAAAACAGTGTTGTTAAGTTTTTT
>CAZFCX010000139.1:0-1850 GCA_964517825.1 uncultured Bdellovibrionales bacterium | reverse complement strand
CCAATTACACCAAAGCTATATTCACAAACTGGTCTAAAGAAATGGGTACTTGACACATGGCAAATTGCGGGAGTAATATTTTTTATTGTTGGCGCATTGTTAATTTATAAAAATATTAAAAAGCAAAAAATATGAGCAATCAAAACATAACGGAATGTTGTCCAAAATTTAATCCCGAACCTTGGGATAACAAAATATTGGATTGGGACAATAAAAAGTTTGTTAAAGATAAAGTTTTTACTTTGTTTTATATGCCGATAAATTTTGGCTCGGTTATCAAAAAACTTGATGCCAAAGTGCGAGAAGCCGGCGCGAAATTTGAGGACAATATGGGACTTTCGGATCACACTTCAAAATGGAATATGGATTTGTATTTGGCGGTGGACAAAGAAGTTGCGGGCGTTCAAAACACCACGCTTTCAGGAAAATATTACAGCAAAGTTTATGAAGGAGATTTTAAGGAAACCGGAAAATGGTGTAATGATTTTGAAAGTATTGTTAAGAGTAAAGGAATGAATGTTAAAAAATGGTATATGTGGTACACCACTTGCCCCAAATGCGCCAAAAAATGGGGTAAAAACCATGTCGTGATTATTGGAAAAGTAGAGTAAATATGGAAAAATCTGATCTACAAACAATTCCGGGCATAGGAAAAAGCATTGCCGAGGATTTGCGGAATATTGGCATTTTATGTGTTTCTGATTTGAAGGGTAAAAATCCGGAAAAGCTGTTTGAAATGTCCAATCGTTTTGAGGGTAAAATTCAGGACAGGTGCCTTTTGTATGTTTTTCGTGAAGCGGTATATTTTGCCGAAAATAGAAACCACGATCCGGAAAAATTAAAGTGGTGGAATTGGAAAGATAAATAAAATGAACTCTATACTCAACACAATCAGAAAAGAACTCAAAAAAGCCAGCGACCCGCACACCAAAGCCACGGGGCAGAATTTTTTTAAGGAAAAAGTCAAAATTCACGGAGTTAAAACCGCACTGGTTACCAAAATCGCCAAAACATACGACAAAGACATTTTAGAAAGGGATAAAAAGGAAGTTTTTGCGGTTTGCGAAGAACTTTGGCAATCGGGCTATATGGAAGAATCGTTTATTGCCTGCCACTATTCCTATCTTGTCCGCAAAAATTATGAACCGGCAGATTTTGCGGTTTTTGAAAAATGGGTGAAAAAGTATGTTTCTAACTGGGCATCTTGCGATACTTTGTGCAATCATACAATCGGTGCTTTTATGGAAATGTATCCCAAGTATTTGGAAAATTTGAAAAAATGGGCAAGATCAGAAAATCGCTGGGTAAAAAGAGCTTCAGCCGTAACGTTGATTGTTCCTGCGCGTCATGGAAAATACTTGAAAGATATTTTTGAGATTTCTGATATTTTACTTTTAGACAAAGACGATTTGGTGCAAAAAGGCTACGGCTGGATGCTCAAAGCCGCCAGTGAAATACATCAAAAAGAAGTTTTTGATTATGTAATGAAAAATAAGACGGCTATGCCCCGCACGGCTTTGCGCTACTCAATAGAAAAAATGCCGGAGGCATTAAGAAAAAAAGCAATGGAAAAATAATATGGATGAAAAAGTAAAACAATACATAAACAAACAGAAATCTCCTCAAAAGGAGATTTGTCAGAAATTACGACAACTAATTTTTGACACTTTTCCAGAAATAAAAGAGGAAATGAAATGGGGTGTGCCTACCTTTGGAAATGGAAATTATTACCTCGTGGCTTTAAAAGATCATGTTAACTTGGGTTTTTCGCTAAAAGGACTGACCAAAGATGATGAAAAACTATTTGATGGCGGAGGCAAAACGATGAAACATATTGAAATATCATCACC
>CAZFCX010000138.1:0-1878 GCA_964517825.1 uncultured Bdellovibrionales bacterium | reverse complement strand
TTCCCAAAGATAAATTCCAAATACTTGATCCGTCAATCAGGTGGTTTCCGGCTGATGAAGATCTGCGTAAAGAAGGTTATGAAAAACTTTTGCCACCTTTTGTGCCGGAACTGCGGGAAAAAGTAGCCGAGTGGCGCAAAAATAATTATGAAGGCGCGAGCGAAACTTCAAAAGCTCTCTTGAATTGGTGGTTTAAAGAACCGCACACAATTTTTGCCAAAGACGGCACGGCAATCCCGTTTCAGTATTACTACGCCCAAAGAGAAGCAGTAGAAACGATTATTTGGATTTACGATGTTGAGAAAGTTGCTAATAAATACGATTTGATCAAGTTTGATAAATTAGGTCGGGTAAGCCCGAATATGTTTACCGAGGACTGGCTCCGTTTTGTGATAAAAATGGCAACTGGAAGCGGAAAAACAAAAGTGATGAGCTTACTTTTGGCTTGGTCATACTTTCACAAACTTTACGAGGAAAATTCAGAACTGGCTAAAAACTTTTTGCTTATAACGCCGAATATTATCGTTTTGGACAGAATCAAAACCGATTTTGAAGGACTAAAAATATTTTATGAAGATCCGATTTTGCCAGACAATGGCTATGGTGGTCAAAATTGGCAAGACGATTTTCAAATTAAACTGCACTTGCAGGATGAAGTCGGCACGATTTCAAAATCGGGAAATATTTTTCTTACCAACATTCATAGAGTTTATGAAGGCAGTATCAATGAAGCGAGTTTTGAAGATGAAGACACATCGGATTATTTTTTGGGCGACAAGGTAGTTGGCAAAACTAACGATTCAAAAATTGATTTGGGCGAAATAGTCCGCGATGTTGATGAGTTAGTGATTATCAATGACGAAGCACACCATATCCACGATCCAAAAATGGCGTGGTTTAAATCTATTGAAGATATACACAACAGATTACTGCAAAAAGGCAAAAAGTTAGCTTTGCAAATTGATGTTACGGCCACGCCAAAAAATAATCGTGGGGAAATTTTTGTGCAAACCGTTTCTGATTATCCTTTGGTTGAAGCCATACATCAAGGCGTGGTAAAAAATCCGGTTTTGCCGGATCAAGCCAGCCGAGCGAAACTGCAAGAAAAGCAAAGTTCAATATTTTCCGAAAAATATGAGGATTATATCCGGCTAGGAGTTGAAGAATGGGAAAAGACATACAAAGAACTTGAACCGACTGGCAAAAAATCAATTCTTTTCATAATGACGGACGACACGAAAAATTGCGATGATGTGGCAGAATTTTTGGAAAAAAGTTATCCGCAATTGAAAGACGCGGTTTTAACCATTCATACAAATAAGAGTGGTGAAATTTCAGAAACAGTTACCGGCAAAAAAGAAAAAGAACTGCAAGACTTGAGAAAGAAAGCCAATGAGATAGACAGCATGGAAAGCCCCTACAAGGTGATAGTTTCCGTTTTAATGCTTAAAGAGGGCTGGGATGTCAAAAATGTAACGACTATCGTTGGTTTGCGCCCCTACGGGTCAGATTCAAAGATATTGCCGGAGCAAACACTGGGTCGCGGACTTCGCCGAATGTTTTTTGGTCAAGACGTTGAGGAATATGTGAGCGTTATCGGCACGCCCGCCTTTATGGAGTTTGTGGAATCTATCAAAGCCGAAGGCGTTGAGCTAGAAAAACGAAAAATGGATCGTTCCGGCTCGCCGATTACGCCGACAGTTATTGAAGTTGATAATCAGAATATAAAAAAAGATATTGAAAATTTAGACATTGAATTACCGGTTTTAACGCCGAGAATACAAAGAGAATATAAAAATCTTAATTTATTGAATGTCGCAGGCTTTAAGCACGAAAAAATCTCAATAAAACAATTTTCAGAGGAAGAAAAGAAAGAAA
>CAZFCX010000137.1:0-2017 GCA_964517825.1 uncultured Bdellovibrionales bacterium | reverse complement strand
AAATTGAAGCCGAAGGTGGGTTGAAACTGATTTATATTGATCCGCCGTTTGATGTGGGCGCGGATTTTTCTATGAATATTGAAATTGGTGAGGATACTTTTACTAAAAAGCCGTCGGTGATTGAAGAAATCGCCTACCGCGACACTTGGGGAAAAGGCGCGGATAGTTTTATCGCCATGATTTATGAAAGATTGAAACTCATGCACGGACTTTTGGCAGATGATGGCAGTATTTATGTGCATTGCGATTGGCGAGTAAATAGTTATATGAGATTAGTGCTGGATGAAATTTTTGGGAAAGATAATTTTCAAAGAGAAGTTATTTGGTCTTTTGATACAAAATCTGGATATAAAAGCATGGTTGAAAATTGGATAAGAAGCCATGATACTATTCTATTCTATGCAAAAAATTCAAATAATAAAATTTTCAACAAGCAATGGGAATCGTATGATGAAAAATATTTAGAGAGGTTTAAGAAAGTTGATGAAAACGGAAGAAAGTATAGAGATGATCGCGGAAGTGGTGTTAAACAGTATCTAGATGAACTGAAAGGCGTGTCTATTGCTGATGTTTGGCGTGATGTAAAATCTTTTCAACAAGCGGCCACATCCGATGAATATATTTCGTATCCAACACAAAAACCCGAAGCATTGTTAAGAAGAATAGTTGAGGCATCTTCCAACGAAGGCGATCTTGTTGCCGATTTTTTCTGTGGTTCTGGCACAACTTTGGCGGTGGCGGAAAAACTGGGCAGAAAATGGATCGGCTCGGATTTGAGCAGATTTTCCATTCACACCACCCGCAAAAGAATGGTTGGCGTGCAAAGAGAGCTAAAAAAAGCCGGTAAGGATTTTCGGGCTTTTGAGATTTTAAACATCGGTAAATACGAACGAGAGAAGTTTTTGGGTGTGAATGAAAATCTGCGCGAAGAAGAAAAAAGAATCCAGCGGGAAAATAAAGAAAAAGATTTTATCAAGCTTATCCTTTCTGCCTACAAAGCCGAGCCTGTTGATTCTTTCAATGTATTTGTTGGTAAGAAAAGAGATCGTTTAGTGGCTGTTGGGCAAATCGACACGCCGGTAACGAGCAATTTTCTGGAAAGAGTAATCGCAGAGTGTAAAGAAAAGGAAATCACCAAAGCCGATATTTTGGGGTTTGATTATGAAATGGGACTGGATTTTGAGAGTGCTAAAAACCTCGGTATTGATGTTCAATTCAAAGTAATTCCCCGCGAGGTGTTTGACAAAAAAGCAGTGGAAAAAGGACATGTCAGGTTTTACGATGTCGCCTATATTGAGGTAAAGCCGATTATTCGCGGGCGAGGCAACGCCAAAGAAGTAGCAATTGAGTTGACTGACTTCTCGGTTTTCTATAACCAAGACAACACCGGCGAAGTGGAAGAAAAACTGCAATCCGGCGGAAGCAAAATTGTGATTGAAAACGGACAAGTAATCAAAATCTCCAAAGACAAACGAACAGATATTATTGAAAAAGAAGTGTTGACGAAAAAATGGACGGATTGGATTGATTATTGGTCAGTGGATTTTGATTTTGAAAGCAAAAAGGAAATCGTCCGAGTGATTGACGAGAAAACCGGCGAAGAAAAAGAGGAATGGACAGGAAGTTATATTTTTGAAAACGAATGGCAATCTTTTAGAACCAAAAAAGACCGGTCGCTTGAGCTGACTTCGGCTTTCAAAGACGCGCAAAAAGGCAAAATGAAAATCGCGATTAAGGTGATTGATATTTTCGGCAACGATACGACCAAAGTTATTGAGGTTAATATTTAATACTATGGCGCTACACAAAGATTTTCCCAAAGATAAATTTCAAATACTTGATCCGGGAATAAGGTGGTTCCCGGCTGACGAAGATTTGCGCAAAGGAGGTTACGAAAAACTTTTGCCTCCTTTTGTGCCGGAATTGCGGGAAAAAGTGGCTGAGTGGCGAAAAAATAATTATGAAGGCGCGAGCGAAACTTCAAAAGCCCTTTTGAATTGGTGGTTTAAAGAACCGC
>CAZFCX010000136.1:0-2022 GCA_964517825.1 uncultured Bdellovibrionales bacterium | reverse complement strand
TTTAAGTTGTTGTTTGAATAATTGATAGTAAATTGCTGAGCGTTGGGGATATTTGAGGTAACTTGCACGGCAAAATCGGAATTATATTTGCCGGACCAAAGTTGGTCGGCAAATTGATTAAGAATTTGGGTTATTTTTGAAGCATGTTTTTGGCTGACGCAAAAGACAATACTTTTGCCGATTTCGCCACTGATCGGGTCTTTGAGTGCATTTTCCAAAAATGTCTTACAGAAAATCTGATTTGTTTTTTCCGAGAAAAACTTTCTTTCAAAATCTTTCTGAAAAAAGGTTTGTTCTTCCTCCGTGCCTTCTTCGTTTTCAATCATTAAGGAATAACCTTTTTCAGACAAAAGTTCGGTGGTGATTTCCGTTCTCGCGTCCGCGACAATCGGGTTGACAAGATAACCATCTTTTACGCCATCCAGCAAACTGTATCGGAAAGTCGGCTCGCCGGAAGAACAGCCAAAAGTCGTGTAAGTGTCCAAAAGCTGGCGGCGTTCCCACGCTCGCGGGTCTTTTTCGCTAATTTTCTGCGGATCAATGTTTTTGAGATAATCTTTCGGTGTTGCAGTAAGCCCTAATTTATAGCCGACAAAATACTCAAAAACAGCACGACTATTCCCGCCGATTGAGCGGTGGGCTTCATCTGAAATTATCAGATCAAAATCGGTGGGCGAAAATAGTTTTTTATATTTATTATCAAATGACAAACTTTGAACAGTGGAAACTACAATTTCCGCCTTTCGCCAGTCATCGCGGTTTTCTTTGTAAATAACGCTGGTAAAATCATTATGCAGGATTTTTTTAAAATTTTTGTACGCTTGGTCTTCCAACTCCAAGCGGTCAACTAAAAACAAAATTCTTTTGGCATTTCCGGTTCTCAAGAAAAGTTTAATCACGCCGGCGGAAACGAGTGTTTTACCTGTTCCGGTTGCCATTTCAAAAAGATAACGGTCATTTCCTTTCTTAGCGGAATTTTGCAAAGCATGAATTGCGGCAAGTTGGTAGGGTCGCAAAAATTTCAAATCCTGCTCTTTGATAAAATCCGCCCTTTGCGTTTCATCTGTCCAGCGGGGGTCTTTCTGATAGTTTGGGTTTTGCGTTTGGACAATATAATCGCTTTCAACTTTTTCCTCTGAAAGTGTGGAAAAGCTCGGTTTGAAAGTTTCCAAATGCTTTAAGGATTCAAAAGTCGGAAAAGCGGTGATGATTGTCGGATTGCCTCGTTCCAAATCCCAAAAGTAGTGAAGATTGCCATTTGAAAGTATGATAAAACGAACGTTTTGAGATTGGGCGTAACGTCGGGCTTGCTCTTTGCCGTCAAGCGGATCTTTGTCTTCCGATTTTGCTTCCAAAACTACAAACGGGAATCCTTTTTCATCAAGCAATAAGAAATCAATAAACCCATTTTTGGTTTTTTCAAAATTATTACCAAACTCATCTATGATTTGTTTTGTGACTTTAACTTTGTTTTCTAAGATAATGTTCGCCTTTCCTTTTTCATCATCAAAAAATCTCCAACCAGCGTTTTGAAGTAATTCATTGATTTTTATTCTGGCTTTGGCTTCTTTTTGCATAATTTTATTTATTAACTAAATCATCAAGCGAAACACCAAGAGCCTTGGCGAGCTTTTTAATCGTTTCAAGAGTAGGGTTCGGGTTTTGGTCAAGCTCAATTTTAACTACGGTATTAAGTGAGATATCCGCCAGTTTTGAGAGCTTATCCTGCGAAATACCCTTCCCCTGCCTTAACCTTTTTATATTTTTACCAATTGTTGACATGATTGTCTTCGAGATATATTATCAAAATGTAAGGATTATTTTATAATATGCGTATCCCTTCTATTGCTATGTTATACAAAAAAGCTAAAAAGGTCAACGAATTTCAAGGGAGTTCCTTATTGTCGCCCGTGCACGAAACGGCTGGAAATTAATTTCAAAAAACTCTTTATTTGCTAACAAAACTGCCCGCCTCGGCGCCGTCGCGCCTGCGGCATTCTCATCCGCAATTTACTTTATTCT
>CAZFCX010000135.1:0-2032 GCA_964517825.1 uncultured Bdellovibrionales bacterium | reverse complement strand
CAAATATCCCCAACGCTCAGCAATTTACTATCAATTATTCAAACAACAACTTAAATGGTCAAACAAAATGGCTGGAGGGCTATAAATCCAGCAAAACTAGAGTTTGCGTAACTGTTGGAATGATGACGACCGGCTATGACTGCCAAGATATTTTGAACCTTTGTTTAATGCGTCCGATTTTTTCACCGACTGATTTTATTCAAATTAAAGGACGGGGAACGAGAAAATACACTTTCAGTTATAAGGATACTGACAATGAACAAATAAAAGCGGAAAAAGAAACTTTCAAGCTCTTTGATTTTTTTGCCAATTGCGAATACTTTGAGGAAAAATATAATTATGACCAAGTTTTGAAATTGCCGATTAAAGTCGGAACCGGAACGGGAGGCGGCGAAGGCGTTGATATTGACGAAGTAAATATTTTCAATCCCGACCCGCTCAAAACTTTTTCGGAAAAAACCGTAGGCCTTGCCGGTATGAAAGTTGATTGGAAATTCTTTGAAAAGTTTGAGCATGTCGTTAAAAACGATCCTGTTGTAAAACAAAAATATGAGCAGGGCGATATTGCCGGTGCAGAAGAATATGTTAAAACCGAAATTTTTGAAAAGCCCGAGGATTATTTCAATTTGGAAAAGCTGCGCAAGGCCATAAAAGCCGACCGTCGCATAACGCTTAGAGAATTTATTGAAAAAATCTTTGGTGGCATAAATAAATTCAAGTCAAAAGACGAATTGCTTGAAGAAGAATTTGAAAAATTTGTCGCCATTTATAAGCCTGATAATAAATATGCCTTGCTTATCAAAAATTATCTCAAAGCGTATATTACCGATCCGGAAATCCGCGACATTGTGGAAACAAAAGAATACGGCCGTTTTGCCACCAATCCAAAGGTTACGATGAAAGATTTTCGCGACCTAAACGGCTGGCGCGAAGTCGTGCCGGAATATGTCAAAGATTATGTTTCCATTAACGCTTTTATGTAGAAAAATATGCTAACTCAAGAAACAAAACGAAAAATTGACTCTGCCCGCCAAATTTTGGTCGGCAAAGTGCCGGACCCAAAGGCGCAGGTTGAGCAAATCACAACTGCCCTCATCTATAAATTTATGGACGATATGGACAAAGAAGCGCAGGAGCTTGGTGGCAAGGCGCGTTTTTTTACCAATGGCTATGAAAAATACGCGTGGACAAAATTGATGGACGCAAAACTTGGTGGACACGAACGTCTTGATTTATACCTTGAAGCGGTTACCTCTCTATCTCGCAATCCGCATATCCCCCAGCTTTTCCGTGATATTTTCAAAGACGCATTTTTGCCATACCGAAGTCCAGAAACCCTGAGTATGTTTTTGAAAGAAATAAACGGCTTTATTTACGAATATAGTGAGGATTTAGGCGACGCTTTTGAATATCTGCTTTCAATTCTCGGCTCGCAGGGCGACGCCGGACAATTTCGTACACCCCGCCACATTATTGATTTTATTGTGGCGGCGGTTGATCCTAAAAAAGACGAAACGATTTGCGACCCCGCTTGTGGAACGGCCGGATTTTTGATTTCCGCTTTTAAGCATATTCTAAAAGAAAACAAAGAGAAACCTCTTACGCCCGATGAGCGAAAAAATCTAATGGACCATTTTGTCGGCTATGACATTTCGCCCGATATGGTGCGGCTTTCCAAAGTCAATTTATATCTACACGGTTTCCCTAACCCGACCATTTTTGAGTATGACACCCTTTCCAGCGAGGAAAAATGGGACGAAAATTTTGATGTAATGCTGGCCAATCCGCCGTTTATGTCACCGACAGGCGGAATCAGACCGCACAAACGATTTTCTGTGCAGGCCAACCGCTCGGAAGTTTTGTTTGTTGATTATATTTTGGAGCATTTACGGCCTAACGGCCGGGCCGGCATTATCGTGCCGGAAGGTGTTATTTTTCAATCTGCCACCGCCTATAAAGCGCTCCGAAAATTATTGATTGAAGACGGGCTTTTGGCGGTTGTTTCTCTACCTGCCGGAGTTTTCAATCCTTA
>CAZFCX010000134.1:0-2042 GCA_964517825.1 uncultured Bdellovibrionales bacterium | reverse complement strand
TTGTGCCGCTACTATAATTTGCAACATATACCGAGGCGCCGTCGGAAGAAATAGTGATACCCTCCGGACTGCTACCTGTAGCAATAGTTGGAGTAGCCAGCGCAGTTAAAGCATTAAGCTGCTTGCCATCATCTGTAACGCTCTGATTTGTTGTTTGTGTCAGACTGATTCCGCCAGCAGCAGCCGAAATGGTTGCATCCTTGGAAGCATATTCTGTCCAGCTTGTTTTGTTTGTTGGATGCGTGGCTGTGTTGGCAGTGGCTCCGCCAGCCCAGGAAGATTGCGAGAAAATGAAAGCTGAAGCTTCAGCGCTGTTGGAACTGAAAAAATATGGAGCCAGCATTGACACAATAAGCGCCATAGCCACTCCACCCGACAAGCTGAAAGTTATCTTTCTAACTTTTTTCTGATAGCGTTCCAAATTATTAAAAGAATCAAATCCTTGTTTCTCGTATCTTGCTTGCCTCGCGTCGACGAGCAGTTGTTTCTGCGAGTCGAGGCGGGTTTCTTGCGTTCCGCTTTCTATATTTTGACCATTGATCCGTTCATAATTTTTTCTGGTAGATTGAAAAAGCAAGAAAAAATGATCCGCAATGAAAAGGCGGAAATTGCTCCCTTTTTCCAAAAGTATTTTTCCGAATTCAGAAAGATTTTTTGAAAATTCAAATTTTTCGATTTTTTCCGCCCGAGACATTTTTTCGCCTTCTTTCTGCAACGGTTTTTTCGCCTGCTTAAAATTTGCCGCTAACGCCGAGTTTGCTGCTGTTTTAGCTATATTTGAATCTCGTTGTATTTCCGAAATTTCTGGCGATTTTTTTTGTTCAAAATGAATCGAAGAAGAAACCACCCGCCCACTGCTAAAATTCTCCGGAAACGAATTCTTATTTTCGAAGCGTATTTTAATCTTATTCGGTTTTGTTTCTTTTGTGTTTTTTTCCAAATTACATGTAAAACTATCAGACTTTTTTAAGTTTGACAGTCCTATCTTCTCTTGTGCCTATTATACCATTTTTTTAAAAAATTGGCTATAGTTTTTTGATCAAAAATTAAATTTTATTTGGAGCTATTTTTGCTGTGCTTTTCATTGCTTGTTTTTACTGCTAAACTGGAGGCATGAGCATATTAGCCATCAATAAAAGAGCATCTTTTGACTATGAACTTCAGGATAAATATGAGGCCGGTTTGATGCTTACCGGAGCAGAAGTAAAATCTATAAAAACTGGGCATATAAGCCTTAAAGGCAGTTTTGTAACCATGCACGGCGAAGAATTATATCTCACAAACGCCAACATTCCGCCCTACCCTTTCGCCAAGAGTTCTGCTGCTTATGATCCGACCCGTTCCCGCAAACTTTTGGTCCGCAAAAGTGAAATCCGCCATTTGATCGGCAAATTGCAGGTTAAAGGCTTGACATTGGTGCCCCTTCGTGTGTATACTAAGAAGCGACTAATCAAGTTGGAATTTGCCTTGGCAAAAGGAAAAAAAGCTCACGATAAGCGCCAAGATATTGCCAAAAAAGAGTCAAAAAGAAAAATTGAAAGAGCCCTCAAAAATGCTTAGGCATTTTTGAAATTTCAAGTTTTAAATTTGAAATTTTAATTGAATTTTAAATGACTTAATAAATTAAAAATTTTGTCATTAGGATTTGATTTAAAATTGTAAATTTAAAATTTAAAATTCCCCTTAAAAATTCAATTTATTGAATTTTTAAGGGGGTTGCTAAGTTTCGACAGGTTGTACTTTTCAAAATATGCAAGCCGATTATGGCTGTGATATCGTTAATCTTTCGGCCAAGATATAAGTGCAAGCTTCATATCAAAAGCAAAATCTACATTTGCGCAAGCATTTGCAGGTTTCGCTCCTGCTTTAGCTTAATTTAATAAGCTTTAGCCATCGAACCGCTGATTTCTCATAAGCGAATTTCGGTGTCAAACATGAGAATAGTTTTCTGCGGTTTTCCGGACGCATAAAGCGAAAAATTTCTGGAAACGACATATGCAGGTTTTGCTTGTTTCTTACTGCATGTTGTTGAACCCCGATTT
>CAZFCX010000133.1:0-2044 GCA_964517825.1 uncultured Bdellovibrionales bacterium | reverse complement strand
CCCCCTCCTTCCGCCACGCCCTCGCTTGGGCTTCGCAAAAAATTTTCGGCGGCTAAAAAAAATTGAAAAAATCCCAAAATAGTGCTATCCTTAATTTGTGAGCAAAGAAAGAATTGTCTCATAACTCTATACTATCAAAGTTTGGATACTATGGCAACAATAGCACAAAATTTAAAACGAATAAGAGCAAAACAAGGATTGACGCAGGACGACTTGGCGAAAAAGGCCAATATAAAATACTCTACCCTTACCAAAATTGAGGGCGGGGTGGTTACCAAGCCGAGCGTTCAAACAATCCAAAAAATCGCCAAGTCGTTAGGCGTTCCTATGGAGGAATTATTAAAATAACTTTTAAAAATATGAACAATCAATTTTGGTCAAATTTTTTCAGAAAGGATTTAAACTTAGGCGGTCGTTGGTGGCACAGACTATTTTTAGTCATTTTCTTCGTTTGTTTTGCTTGGGCGCTCTATGCAATGTCTAGCGATTTATTTGCTGACAATCATCCGTATGTTCCGCAATGGAAAGTGGTTGACTCTGTTGACGAGAGGTTAACGCCTGAAGTTAAACAAATTAGAGACCTGAAAAAATTTGGCGAACAGGTTGAAGAAAAAGATCGTTCTTACGCCTTAAATTCTGGGGATAGTTCGCTTTACGACGATTTCTATTGTTCAACCGACCTTGAAAACAAAATTTCAGAAATTCAGAGTAAAAGTGGCATCACCAATCTTTACCTCAATAGAAAAAATGCCTCTATAGAAGTATTTGCAAATTATGTGCGGAGCAACAATATCAAATGCCTAATCCCAGATGCTTATACGAATGCGGATAATACAAAATTAAGATTTTTGGAACCTCTCGCACCAAATTCAATATACGGCAAAGATTTGGTTTTCTACGAAAAATCTAATCTGCTCACAGCGTTTTATGTTTCAAAAATGCTTTTGCTCGTTATAGCCGTGTTCGCTGGTATAGCAATAGCATATTACAAAGTATTTCTTTACATTATCTTTGGTAAGAAAAAATAACTAATATGAATAAGAAAAATATCACAATCGTTTTACTGATAATTGCGCTCGGAGTGGCGATCTATTTTGCTTTCCAGAATAACCAAGCTTCCCAACAGGAAAACTCTGCCACAAACGCGATTCCGCCTAGCCAAGAATTGAAAACGGCTTATGAAGAATCTTCGCAACACTCTGCTATGGCAGATATTGCGGAGCTTTCCTGTTTTCCAACAAGTCGCTTTGATTGTGGTGGTGGAAGTTGTACGTCAGTCGCTCCAGCTACTTACTTTTTCGTAGATTATGGAACAGAAAGCGGAACATATTTTAGGTGTGACGCTAAGGGTTGCGACCCGTATCCTGTTGAAGTAAATCAATCGGGAGAGTTTACGCAATTTATTCCGTCGCAAGGTCAAGCGATGTTGTTTAAGGTTGCGACTGGCGATGTTCTAGGAAATAAGGGAGAGTTTGTTGATATTGCAACACTCGGAACGGGGACAATTGTGTCCACTGGCAAGTGCGAATTCAGAAAATAATTTGTCATCAATATATGGATAATGTTGGTTTTCAAATTATAATCATTCTTTTAACTGCTTTTGGCGGCGGTTTCTTTGGTGCGTATTTTCAATCTCGTTTCCAACACCAAAAGGAATTGAAAACCGACATTCACGAATTGAAGCGTGCAAGATATGGAGCAATTTTGATACAAATGCTAACCGTGCTTGACCCAGAGAGAGGTTTAGAAAAAACCAAAAAATTCCGCCCAGATTTTAAGGACATTGAAGATGTCAAAGATGAACTAAAAACTGAAATGTTAAACGCTATTCTTTTTGCTAACGATGAAGTCATAAAATCAATGGCGGAATTTTCCAAAAATCCCAATCACGAAAATTACATAAAGTCCGCCGCCGCTATGCGTCGCGATTTGTGGGGAACGAGAACAGATATTGACGAGAAGACTTTGGGGATTTTTGGTAAGATTTAATAGCCGCCGAAAATTTTTTGCGAAGCCCAAGCGAGGGCGTGGCGGAAGGAGGGGG
>CAZFCX010000132.1:0-2066 GCA_964517825.1 uncultured Bdellovibrionales bacterium | reverse complement strand
TTCCCGGCCCGCTGGGTGGCAGTCAAAGCAGTCGGCAGCCCGGAACCAATGTTTCTTTTCTTTGTCTTAAGCTCAATATATTTTTTCAAAAGTGCTTTTGATAAGGTAGAAAACAATCTCTTTTCCAAAAAGAAAAACGTTTATCTTGATTTGCTTTTAGCAGGGATTTTCGGAGGATTGGCTCAAATAACAAAAAGCCCGGGCATTCTTCTTTTTGCAGGTTTTGAAATTTTCCTTTTTTACAAAATGATTAAAGAAAAAGGCAAAGCTTTTTCTTTTTAACCACATTGCAAAACCGTCTTTGCCTTTGCTTTTAATTCCCCTGTCCGCATTGCTGGTTTTCGGATTCTATCAGATAAGAACCGGAAATTTTTGGGCATATTTTCATTCCGGTGATAATTTTCATCTCTTTTTCCCTCCCTACCAAGCTTTTTCTCCCCAAAGAAGCTGGCTGGGAGACTTTTGGAGAGAAGACATGGTTTGGCAATATCTGCTAGGAGCTTTAACCGTGGTTTTTTTGATAAAGAAAAAGCTTTTCGCTTTGGCAAGTTTTGCCGGAGTTTTTTTCAGTGCCACATTATTTGTAGCCCACCGTGATCTTGCCCGCTACAGCCTTCCTTTAATTCCTTTCAGCCTTATTGCTTTTGACGAGTTTTTACAAAAGAAAGAATTTAAAATTGCCCTTTTTATTATTATTCCCGCAGTTTACCTTTTTGCAATTAACTTTATTGCCCAAAACACTGCGCCGGTTGCAGATTGGACTCCTTATTTGTAAGTGCTTTTTGATACTTCGCTGTAAACCATAAATGAAATATCTTGGATCACTTCTTTTAAGCTATCCATATCCTGGCCCCTGGTCATAACACATAAAAGATACGGCCTTTCCGGATAATACACAATGCCGCAGTCGTGAAGCTGAACATTCTCCACAGTACCTCTTTCTCCAAACTTGTGAGACACCGTCAAATTATTGGGAATTTTTGCCAAAAGGCCGTCTTTAAATTCCGTCTGCGACAATATCTCAAGGGCCTTGTTGGACATTTCTCTATTCAGGTAAGATGCGTTGTATAAAACCCTAAAAAAAGAAGAATACTCCCTGACAGAAAATACATCTTCGTCGGTCTTTCTGTCACCGTTAAAATTTATTCCCACATCACGAAAAAACTTACTCATCCTTTCGTCGCCGCCAATGTGGTCAAGAAGCAGTACCGTAGCGTTATTGTCAGAATAAAAAATCATAATCTTCACAAGTTCCTCAACCGTATATTCCCCCCTTTCCAGTATTGCTGAAGGAATAATGCTTCTTATTTCCCTTTCGCGAGAGCCATCAAAATATATTTTTTCTTTTAAGATTTCAGGATTGTTTTCCGCGTCTTTTAAAACTGCCATCATTACCGGAACTTTTAAAAGGCTACCCGGAGAAAATTCGCTGTTTTCCTCTATTCCAAACCAATCGCCCTTTTTTAAGTCTCTAAAAATTACAGAAGCATGAGAAATTATTCTTCTGTCTTTATTCTTTCTAATATGATCAGATATTTTGTCCTTAAACGACCTTAAGGTTTTCTGCTCCGAAAAATCACAGGCCATTAAAGAGTTAATAAAAGGATATTCAGCCTGGAATTGGTGAACCTCGCCGACCACATCATGGGATCTATTCACAGTAATTCTTGAGACAAAATAGCCTATTACTAAACCAATAATAAGGAATTGAAAAGGCCAAAAAAATAAAAGGAAATTTTCCTTTTTAAATAATTTTTGGGATTTAATTTTTTGTGCTAAATCATTAAGCACTTTTTTTCTTCCAAATAACCCGGTTATACATAAACCAGTTGTATGGAATGATAAAAAAGCCGATGGCAATCACCAACCAAAGCTGCCTTAGGCTGTCCCCGGTTAATCTGGTTCCAAAACCAACTACAATAAACTGGATAGCAATCGCACCTGCTGAAGTCAGGTTAAACATTAAAAACTTTTTAACAATATCTGCCGGTTTAAATATTTTTCTTTCGGAAAAAGTCCAGAGATTGTTTAAGGTGAAGTTTGAAATAATTGCCAACTCTGCGCCA
>CAZFCX010000131.1:0-2075 GCA_964517825.1 uncultured Bdellovibrionales bacterium | reverse complement strand
CCAAGCAAAAAAAGATTTAGAGACAGCTGCAGCAACAACTTTGTCAGTAAGCAACACTGAAAAAATCATCTTAGCTGATGACCTCGATCAAACCACTGCTAAAACTCTTGAAGCCTCTCCGACCGCCTTTAACCGTTTACAGAAAACTGATAATTTTTCTACTGCCTTAAGCTTTACTAATTACTACACAGCCGTGCAATTAAATACTATGCAATGGTTCCCTGATTCTAAACATTTGCTGTTTATCGAAGATGGTAAAATTAAAATCATGGAATATGATGGGCAAAATGTTACCACTATTTACTCTGGACCATTTACTGATAATTTTGTTTATCCTTGGCCCGACGGTAGTAAATTGATCATTAAAACTAGCTTTAGTCCTGATTCACAGGATAATTTATACGTTATTGATTTAAAATAGAAATCAGCATTATCAGTGTTGAGAGAGACCGGAGTGTAGCTCAGATGGCTAGAGTGCGGCGTTCGGAACGCCGAGGTCGCAGGTTCGAGTCCTGTCACTCCGACACATTTTCAGACATTTTGAAAATTCAGAGACGATTGGTTGCTCGCTCGCCTTGCCTTCGGTGCGGAAAGCAGGCAGGCAACAGCAAGGAACTCCCTTGGAATTCGTTGACCTTTTTAGCTTTTTTGTATAACATAGTAATAGAAGGGATACGCATATTATATCACAATCCTTATATTTTAATAATATATCCCGTAAACAATTATGTCAACGATTGGTAAAAACATAAAAAGGTTTAGACAGGAAAAGGGTATTTCGCAGGATAAGCTCTCAAAACTGGCGGATATTTCACTTAATACAGTTGTTAAAATTGAGCTTGACCAAAGCCCAAATCCCACCCTTGAAACGATCCAAAAGCTCGCCAAAGCTCTTGGAGTTTCACTTGATGATTTAGTCAATAAATAAAATTATGCAAAAAGAAGCCAGAGCCAGAATAAAAATCAATGGATTGCTTCAAAATGCCGGTTGGAGATTTTTTGATGACAAAAATGGAAAGGCAAACATTGTTTTGGAAAATAACGCCAAAATCACAAAGCAAGCCATAGATGAATTTGGCCATGATTTTGAAAAAACCAAAAAGGGATTTATTGATTTTTTATTGCTTGACGACAAGGGATTTCCGCTTGTAGTTTTAGAGGCAAAATCGGAAGACAAAGACCCGCTTGACGGCAAAGAACAAGCCCGACGTTACGCTCAATCGCAAAACGCCCGCTTTATCATTCTTTCAAACGGCAACCTTCATTATTTTTGGGATTTGGAAAGAGGCAATCCTACTGTTATCACCACATTCCCGACTTACGAATCCTTAAAACATTTGGAGACTTTCAAACCGAGTTTTTCCACGCTTTCGGAAGAAAAAATTGAAAGCGATTATATCGTCCAAACGCAAAACCCAAACTATCAGAGAGACCCCCGCTGGACAGATGAAACGCAAAGGCCGGATTTTATCAAAGACCAGGATTTGAAATTTTTGCGACCTTATCAACTTGCTGCAATTCATGCCTTGCAAAATTCGGCGAAAAAAGGAAATGACCGCTATCTTTTTGAAATGGCGACTGGCACAGGAAAAACCCTTGTTTCCGCTGCTGTGATTAAGCTTTTCCTGAGAACCGGTAATGCCAAAAGAATTTTATTTTTAGTTGATCGCTTGGAGCTGGAAGACCAAGCGCACAAAAATTTCAAAAAAATCCTGCATAATGATTTTACTAGCGTAATTTACAAAGAAAACCGCGATGACTGGCGAAAAGCAGAAATTGTCGTTTCTACCGTTCAAAGTTTATCGTTTAACAATAAATATAAAAAACTTTTTTCGCCCACCGATTTTGACCTGATAATTTCAGATGAAGCCCACCGCTCAATCGGCGGTAATAGTCGTGCCGTTTTTGAGTATTTTGTTGGCTACAAATTAGGACTTACCGCGACGCCGAAAGATTATCTCAAACACGTTGACCCGCAAAAATCAGCGAAAAAGACCCGCGAGCATGGGAACGCCGCCAGCTTTTAGATACCTACACGACTTTTGGCTGTCCTTCCGGCGAGCCGACTTTCCGAT
>CAZFCX010000130.1:0-2129 GCA_964517825.1 uncultured Bdellovibrionales bacterium | reverse complement strand
TCATGCAGTCTTCGCCGATTTGAATTTGGTTATCTCTCACCAAAAAATCGGTTCCAACATAAATATAATTGCCATGAGCAACGGCGATCGGCGGTTCGCCCGGCTCTGGTTCTGGTTTTGGCTCTGGCTTTGGTTGCGGTTCAGGAATTGGTTTTGGCGTTGCTTCTTTGCCAACTGGTAATTTTAATGGCTCAGTATAGTCGTATTCTTCTTCAAAGTATTCGCAAACACCGAAGAAATCTATCAAATGATAAAAATCTTTTTCAATATTTTGTCCGGTAAGCACGTTTTTGAAAGTGTGCCGTCTTGTGCCTCTACCTTTGATTTGAACAAAATCGCTCACCGAAAAAATTGGCTTCATCAAAACGACATTCAAAAGGTCAGTGCAGTCATAGCCAGTCGTCATCATATTGACGGTAACGGCTATGCGAGTATTGCCCAACTGATTATTTCTATATTTTTTCGTAAGCTCCTGACTGCCGACAACATTGCTGGTAATTTGGCGAGCAAAAACTCCGCTATGGCCTGAATATTTTCCGGGCCAATTTTTGTCGGCCGCTTCGTTCAGAATACGGGCAATTTTTGAGGCGTGATTTTGTGATATGCAATAGATAATTGATTTGCCGATTTCGCCGGTGATCGGGTCTTTCTTGGCGGTTTTCAAAAACTCATCAACAATCAAACGATTCAAGCTGTCGGAAAATACTTTGCGCTCAAGTTGGCGGATTTTGAAAGTTTCTTCTACTTGCTCGCCGGTTATCTCATCAATAAAGGCGTCCTGCCAGCCTTCTTGGGACTGCATTTGATTGGTTTTGTCGCTTCGCTTGTCGTAAATGACAGGATTAACCAAATAAGGCGGTTTATGAGTAACGGCGTCTTTCAGATCAAAGCGGTAAGTCGGCTCGCCTGATTCACAGCCAAAAGTTTTATAAGTATCTTGCAAAACTCTTTTTTCCAATTTGCGAGGGTCGGTTTCAATCAGTTTCTTTTCATCAATTCCTTTTAGATAATCTTTTGGCGTGGCAGTAAGGCCGATTTTCGCTCCTTGAAAATACTCAAAAATTGCCCGATTGTTTCCGTAAATACTGCGATGAGCTTCATCGGAAATGAGCAAATCAAAATCAAACTGGCTAAAATATTTCAAAAAGTTTTGATTGTAGGACAAACTTTGAATTGTCGCGATGACAACTTGATTTTGAAGCGCTTGTTCCTTGTTTTCTTTGAAAATAGCGACATTATATTCTTTTAGATAAGAGCTGATGTTTTGGCTGGCTTGGTCGGCAAGTTCTATGCGGTCAACTAAAAATAAAATTCTGCTTGCATTGCCGGTTTTTAGAAATAATTTGATAAGCGCGGCGGCAAGTAAAGTTTTTCCGGTTCCTGTCGCCATTTCCAAAAGAAAACGACGATTGCCTTCATCAAACTTGCTTGAAATCGTATTGATAGCGTCAAGCTGGTAATCTCGCAAAAACTTTCTGTCTACTTCGGCAACGGCACCCTGACTTTGCACAATCCAATCGTCTTTTATATCAATGCCGGACAAGGGCATTGCGGTTGTCGCGGTCAATAATTTTGTTAAATCTTTTTGCGTTGGAAATTTTAAAATGATTTTTTCGGCATTTTGGTTTAAATCCCAAAAATAATGCGTGTCGCCGTTGCTCAAAATAACAAAACGGCATCTTTTTGCTTTAGCATAATCCTCGGCTTGTTTTTTTCCGACAACAGGGTCTTTGCTTCCAGATTTTGCTTCCAAAACAGCGAGAGGAAATCCCTTTGTGTCTAAAAGCAGATAATCAATAAAACCTTTGCCGTGTTCAAAATCATCGCCTAAACTTTCTAAATTGACGTTGCCTTCAACTTCAATATTTTTTACACCTGATTTGTCATCAAAAAATCTCCAGCCGGATTCTTGGAGTAGTGCGTTTATTTTTAATCTTGCTTTGGCTTCTTTTTGCATAATTTCTACTTTATTAAATCATCAACGCCAACACCTAGCGCTTTGGCAATTTTGGATAGCGTTTCTATGGTTGGATTGATGTTCGCTCCCGATTCAATCTTGATGATCGTGTTATAGGTTACATCAGCAAGTTTTGAGAGCTTATCTTGAGAAATACCGAGTTTGTTTCGGT
>CAZFCX010000129.1:0-2131 GCA_964517825.1 uncultured Bdellovibrionales bacterium | reverse complement strand
CCGAAACGATTCTTTTGCTGACATTTACTCGTTTGGCGGCTGCTCAACTGAAAGACGAGATTAAAAAGGTTTTGGAGCCACTAGGCAAAGCGACACCGCAAGTTTCAACACTGCATTCGTTTGCGTTAAGACAGATTCTTTATAATTCAAGCAGGGTTGACGCTTTACCTCGTCCCATTAGAATTGCCGACGATTGGGAAGAAAGACACATTATTCAAGAGGATTTAAAAAGAGCATTAAACCTTAAAGAGATTGCCGAAGTTCAAAAACTAATTAACCAGCTTTCAACCGATTGGGAAACTTTAAGAGTTGATGAAATTGGATGGGAGCAACAATTCCCAAACCCAGCCTTTCTTGGTGCGTGGCGAGGTCATAAAGAACAATACGGCGAAACATTAAGAGCGGAGCTTGTTTATCAACTTAAAAAACAGTTAAACCAAAATAGAGATTTCCAGTTAGACAAAGAATATAAACACATTCTAATTGACGAGTATCAAGACTTAAATGCCTGTGATTTAGCGGTCGTCAATGAATTAGCAAAACGCGGTGCAGAATTATTTGTCGCAGGAGACGATGACCAAAGTATTTATGGCTTTCGTTTCGCAACGCCTACCGGTATTAGAAACTTTGATCAGTTCTATCAAAACGCTCAAAAACTGGCGTTAGAGATTTGTTTTCGTTGCGACAAAAATATTCTGCACTCGGCTGAATTTGTTGCCAGCCTAGATCCGGCTCGTTTGCCAAAGCCGACGCGACCAAAAGACGAAGCTGATGACGGCGAGGTCTTGATCGTCGGGTTTAGAGACCAGGCGCACGAGGCGGAATCAATAGCAAAGAAAATAAAAAGTTTGATTGACGCTGGAACAAATCCAGATCAAATTACAATTTTGCTTAGAAGCGACCGAAACGGCGCATTATCAAAACCGATAATTGAATTGTTGAAAAAACAAGGTGTAGATGTTTCATTATCGACCGATTCAGAATTAGATAATAACAAAGAATATCGCGCTGTTTTATCTATAATCCGTTTGCTGGTTGATGAAACTGACTGTTTAGCTTGGCGGACTTTGCTACAAATTGGGCAAAATGGTTTAGGTGATGAGTGTATAAAAAACCTAGAAAATTGCGCTCAAAGCAAAGGTACAAGATTTAGCGAAGCTATTCAAAGAATCGCTGAAAATCCGAACGAGTTGCAAAGATTTGGTCAAAAAATATCAAATTTTGTTTCCGAAACAAAAACAAGCATTGAAGAATTGAAAGCGATTGAAAATCCGGCTGATGTAGTAAATAACTTGGTTGATAAATTTATCACCGTAAGTGAAGTTAAGGAGCAAGTAAAAAGATATTTTATCGGAATTTTGGAAAATCAGGAAAAATCAGATTTAGAGAATTTGATTAAAGCGGTGAGCATATCATCTGACTTTATTGAGCAAGAAACCAAGGAAAATGCGGTCAATATTTTAACAATGCACCAAGCAAAGGGTTTAACTTTTGATGTATGTTTTATTGTGGGCGCGGAAGATGAGTTTATACCCGGACGAAACACCGGCGACAAAGAAGGAGATGAAAGACGGCTTTTGTATGTATCAATGACGAGAGCGCGTCATAAACTTTTTATCAGTTATTGCAACAAAAGAACCGGACAGCAACGACATTCTGGAAGTAATAGCGGAACGGAAAAAAGGACTTTGACTAGATTTCTTAGGGATTCCAAAATTCCGATAAAACAGGTAAAATAAAAACAAATAGGACGGCGCGCCAACGAAGTTGGCACGGCCTCCGGCGCCAGCGAAAAAAGCGAAAGCGGAAAAGAGAGGGCGGGGCGGAATTCCCCCCAGACCCCCCTTCCGCCCCGCCCGAAAAATAAAATTGGCGTAGCGAAGCGTTTCCGCCGTCTTGGTATCAAGACATCAAAGCAAAACAATTTTCAATTCCTTTTAAGAAAAATTTGGCGGGCGGGCGTTAAAAAATTGAAAGAAAATTGTTTTGCTTTGCTCGCCGAAATTCGGCGGGCGGAAACGCGGAGCGGAGCTATTCGAGCATTTTCCGTTCAAAAAAGGTTCGAGCTTCGTTCAGTAATTGCGACCAGAAAAGGTTCGGATATCACCGTAGGTGGTATACGGACCTTTTT
>CAZFCX010000128.1:0-2151 GCA_964517825.1 uncultured Bdellovibrionales bacterium | reverse complement strand
GCATGACCAAAGCAAAAAATCGCTGGAAAAGAATTTTGAAAATGTTTTCCGCTACTCATATTTTGAGGATTTACAAAATAACATTATTGGAAAGAATGAAATTTTGTTTTTGAATTGGGAAAAAATTTATAACAAAGACCGCATTTATATCCGCGATAACGAAAAAGGCAAAAATCTTTCTAATATCGTGGAAAACACAAAACAAGCGGGGCGAGAAATTATTTTGATTGTTGACGAGAGCCACCACACAAATTTAGGGCCGAACGCAACAAGAGTGCGCGCGGACATTTCCGCCAAAATAACACTGGAAGTTTCCGCTACTCCGGTATTCCGCGATCCTGACGGCCACATTAAAGTCCATTTTGAGAAAGTTGTCGCTGAAGGAATGATCAAAAAAGAAGTTGCCATTAACCCCGAATTTCAAAAATTCAAAGTTGACGGCAAAAGCAGTCGGGAAATGGATTTAGATAAAGATGTTTTGACCGATGTTGAAGAAATACTCAAAAGGAAATACGACATAACCGAAGACAATGACCGAGTGGCGGTTTGGCTTGCGGACAATAAAACGCCGAACTTGGTAAATATTGAAAAGGGCACAAACGAAGTTGAAGTTTTGATTTTCAAACAAGCAATCGCGCTTGGCTGGGATTGTCCGCGCGCTCAAATTTTGGTGATTTTCAGAGAAACAGAAAGCAAAGTATTTTTACTTCAAACTGTCGGGCGCATAATGCGTATGCCCGAATTTCATCATTATGAAAATCACCCCGAACTTAACAAGGCCTATGTTTTTACGAATATCGGCGTAAGCGAAATTAAGCTCGGCGATGAAATCGCCAAAGAATACTTCACCATTCAAGAAGCGAAACGAAATGACAAAATTTATAAAGATTTAGATTTGCCGTCAATCCATTTCAAAAGACAACGCGAAAAAACAAGATTGTCTGGCGAGTTTTCAAAAATCTTTATGGATATTGCCGAAAAATTGGATTTGAAAAAGAAATTAAACACAAAGAAAACAGAAATTTCAAACGAAATAATTGTTGACGGCAAAATAATTAACATTGATAAGGCGAGAACGATTGAACATTCCTTAATGAATTATCACTCGCCCGATATGGAAATACAGATGTATTATGACTTATTTTGCAAAGCCAGCACGGGAGAATTTGCGCCGTTTGATTCAATGGATCGTATAAAAAGCGCGCTCAATAAATTTTTTACGCGAGTAATGGGATTTGAAAATGACGACCCCGCTTTTTATAAAGTTATCTTGAATCCGGATAATATCGGAAAAGTAAGCGAGGCCTTGGCAACGGCCCGCGAGGAATACAAAAGAACTGTCGTAGCCAAAGATGAAGAAAGAAAAATTGAAAATTTGGTTTGGAATGTTCCGAAAGTTATCAGTTATAACAGCAAATACAAAGCGAGAGATTGTAAAAAATCAGTAATGACGCCGTATTATTCAAGATACACAGACAATAATCAAACGGCTCTATTCGGAGGATATGAGGAAGACAGCAAGGTGGAAATAGATTTTATAAATTATCTTGATAACGCCAAAAAAGTTGAATGGTGGTTTAAAAATGGACAAGGTGAAGTTAATTATTTTGCCGTTCCTTATACTGATAAATACGGCAAGAAGTCGGCGTTTTATGTTGATTTTGTCGTGCAGTTGAAAAACGGCGATGTTTGGCTTTTGGATACCAAAAAAGGCCAAACAGCCGAGAGCGCGAAAGAACGAGCCGAGGGATTGGCAAAATATATCAAAGAACAGAAAAAGGGGAAACTTTTTGGCGGGATTGTTATACCCGCAGATAAACAATGGCGATATAACGACAGCGAAAAATACGAATACAATCCAAACGATTTGAAGGATTGGAAATTTTTGGATTTGAACTGATATGTTTATTCAAAAGCTAGAAATTAAAAACTTTCGTTCGATTAAAGAACTGACAATTGAGCCAAAAAATCTTTGCGCACTTATCGGCCCAAATAGTGTGGGAAAAACTAATATTTTGCGCGCGCTTGATCTTGTAATTGGCGAGGGCTGGACAACCAAGGCAAAAATTGCGCGGGAGCTTTTTCTTGATACGACGAAGTCGATAATTATTGAGGTTAGTTTTGTTAGTCCTATTACTTTCACAAACAAAA
>CAZFCX010000127.1:0-2163 GCA_964517825.1 uncultured Bdellovibrionales bacterium | reverse complement strand
GAAAAACTATGCAACTAAAAGACTATCAAAATACGGCTATAAAAAAACTTCTCACTAGAAGCAAGGAATTGCTGGCTCAAAGTGGCGAGAAAAAAGTTATTTTCAAAGCTCCGACTGGTTCGGGAAAAACCATAATGACGGCGGAATTTTTGAAACAACTTATTGACGACAAGGAAATCAAAACTCCGCTTTCGTTTATTTGGACTGCTCCAAGAAAACTACACACGCAAAGCAAGGAAAAGCTGGAAAAGTATTATGAAGACACAAGGGCTTTGGAGTGTTCCGACTTTGAAGATTTGACCGACAAGCAAATTGGCGAAAACGAAATTTTGTTTTTGAACTGGGAAAGCATAAACAAAAAAGATAAAAACACGATAGTTAAAGAAAACGAAAAGGAATTTTATCTTGGCAAGATTGTTGAGAATACAAAAGAAGAAGGACGAGAAATCGTTTTGATAATTGACGAAAGCCACCACCACGCAACAAGCGAAATTTCGCAAGATTTGATTACTGATATTGCACCAAGATTAACGATTGAAGTTTCCGCTACCCCAGTTATTGCAAACCCCGATGAGATTGTTTCCGTGCCTTTGGAAGATGTGAAATTAGAAGGCATGATAAAAAAATCAGTCATTCTCAATCCAAATTTTAAAAATGTTTTATCCGGCAATAGCCTAAAAACCACACTTGCGGATGGAACGGATGCGATGGTGCTTGAAGAAGGTATAAAGAAACGAGCAGAAATTGCAAAGGCATACAAAGAGGCAGGAATTGATATAAACCCGCTTTTGCTTATTCAGCTACCAGACCGAAAAACACAAGCGGAAGATCAAGTTAAAAATGATGTGGTGCGTATCTTGAAAGATAAATACGGAATGACTACCGAAAACGGCAAGCTGGCGATTTATTTATCAGAAGAAAAAGAGAATCTTGAAAACATCGCAAAAAATAATCACGAAACCGAAGTTTTGATTTTCAAACAAGCAATCGCTCTTGGCTGGGATTGCCCTCGCGCGCAAGTCTTGGTGCTTTTCAGGGATTGGAAAAGTCTCACATTTTCGGTCCAAACAGTCGGACGAATTATGCGTATGCCAGAGCCAGACACGGGATACTATAAACAAGAAATTTTGAATCATGGCTTTGTGTTTACTAACCTTGCCGATATTGAAATCAAGGAAGACATGGCAAGGAGTTATGTAACGATTTATACCAGCCAAAGAACAGAAAACTACAAGCCGATTAAACTTGAATCAGTTTATCGATTGCGACAAAGAGAAAAAACTCGTTTAAGCCCGAAGTTTATCAATATCTTTTTAGATGAAGCTAAAAAATACGACCTTGAAAAGAAAATTGAAACCAAAGGGCAAAAATTGGAATTGTCTTTAATTTCAGATTATGAAGCGGAAGGCGTTGATAAACTGGCAAATGAAGAAATCAAAGGCGAAGCCAAAATCAACACTGAAAACGAAGCTGATTTACAAAAACTCTATGATTTTTTTGTAAAGAACAATCTATCGCCTTTTTATCCCGAAGATCGCTCAATCGGCAGGCTAAAAGAAGCAATTTACTACTTTTTTAGAATGCGTCTTGGCATGGAATATACCGACCGCTTTGCTGAAATTATCAATATTGTATTAAGCCCAAAAAATAGCCAGCATTTTTGTAATGTTATTGATAGTACCAAAGAAAAATACATTGCCGAGACTCAAAAACGAGAAGCCGAACTGCAAAAATCTGCCGATTGGGAATTGCCTGAAATGTTGAACTACGGCGGAAACTTCACAGAGTTTAAAACCAAATTATCAGCAATGAAGCCGTTTTATTACGATAACAAATGGAAAACTGAAGAAGCGTTTATTAAATTTCTTGAAAAATCAGATCAAATTGAATGGTGGTTTAAAAACGGTGATAGAGACGCAACATTTTTTGCCGTGCCTTACGTTGAAAATAAAGAACAAAAACCTTTTTATGTTGATTTCATTGTGAAATATAAAGACGGAAAAATTGGCTTGTTCGATACGAAAAGCGGAAACACAATCAAAGACGCAAGAGAAAAAAGCGATGGTTTGCAAGAATACACAAAGAAGTACAAAAACATTTCCGGCGGAATTGTGGCAAACACAAATTCCAAAGATTTTTCCGGTCGCTGGATGTGCTACAAAG
>CAZFCX010000126.1:0-2166 GCA_964517825.1 uncultured Bdellovibrionales bacterium | reverse complement strand
CCTTATTTCAAAAAATAAAAGATTATTTATCAAATCTTTTCTAAAATATTCTGTGCGTTTGTTTGACGAAATCCGAACCTTTTTTGAACAGAACTGACGGCGCGTTTCGCGCGCCAAACTGAACGCTCGGGCGGGCAAAAAGGAAGGGGGTTGGGGGGAAGGAATTTTTGCCCGCCCTCGCTTTCCGCCGCCGCCGAATTTCGTGCCAACGAAGTTGGCGCGCCGCCTAATTTACTGTAACCCAAACAATAACCTTACACCAAATCCAACAAAGATTGAAAACGCATTTGCTATTCCCGAGACAATCATTGAACGCTTCCAGTTTAAATTAAACGCCAACTTGTACCAAATCATTTCTATTAGAAATACTCCAAACTCAACCGGAATATATGGCGCATTTTGCACACGCAAAAAATATACAACTAGGGGATGGGTTAGAGAGTTAATAAGAAATATCGCAACTATCCACTGCCAAATTTCCCTTGGGCGTTGTATAGCGAGAATAATTGCGATTTCCGAAATGATTGTCGTGGCGTATGCGAGCAAAATTGCATTTTCGATAAACATTATTTCTGGCGTTTTTTAAGTAAGAAGAAAATAACTATTCCGACAAGCGCAAGGATTGGTAAATAGACGTACACTCGCATTAACGGATTTTTAGAATTAACAAGTAGATCAATTTTTTTCTCTGGTGTTGGCTCATCTAACGGCGTAGCTGTAGTTGAATTTTCAGTGGTGGTAGTTACGGCATTATTTGCTGGTTCATTTGTGCTTACAAACGCAAGAATCTTTTTGATTAAAGAATCGTCTCTCTTCTGAATAGGCCCATAATCTCCGCTAATAGCCACAGCGTCTGGGTACTTACTTATGACTTCTTGTGATAATCGGTCAATAGTGTTGAAATCTGTCTTGTGAGAGTTAATAAATTCGCTGTAAGATGCTTTACATCCCATAAGTTCAATTGCTGAAAGTGGATCTAATTTTTTAGTTGCGTCAAAACTGAAATCCTTATTATTGCCGAGTTTCCAAATAATATTTTTTTCAGAAACATCGTTATATTGAGTAACGCTGAGTTGATGTTCAACTCGGATACGAGTATCGCACGATTTAATTGTGCTTTCTAATTGTTTAGCAAGATTTTTATATAATGTTTTTATTTCAAGATAAGATTGGTCGTTTGATATTTTTTGTTGTTCCTCGGACATAGAAGAGACAAAGGCGGTTATGGGAATACCAAAATCATACTTGGTTGGGAAAAGACTATTAGCAGTGATTCCTGTAAAATGAATGTCAGCTGATCGTGTAACGCCAAGCCCTCCATCTTCATATGGCCACATTCTTGCAATACTTTCACTCGCAGTAATATCATCTGCTGGTTTGTATTTTGCGTAATCGCTATACTGCTGGCGTTCATTGCCGTTTATTATTTGGACACGATAAAGATTTCCTCCCTCGTCATTAATCTCATAACATTTTCCCTTTTCCAAAATAACCCACGGCTTACCACGATTTTCACCCACTCGTTGAGAATAATCAAAAAGAAAGAAAAAATCGCTTTTTAAGTTTTCCGGATTTATAACGCTGAGACAATTAATTTTATTGTCCTTTACCCAATAAGTGATATTTGGGCCTCCGTCGTCCGCCCTAACAATACTAACAACTCCCAAACCCACCACTAACGAAATAATTACGCTTAAAAATATTTTTTTCATATATTTATTATAAATTTATTTAATTAAATCATCCACGCTTATCTCAAGAGCTTTCGCTATTTTCTTGAGCGTATCAAGCGTTGGATTCTGGTTTTTACCAGCTTCAATTTTAATAATCGTATTATTGGCGACATCAGCCAATCTCGCCAATTTTTCTTGGGATAATCCCTTTGCTTCCCTTAGTTTTCTAAGTGTTTTTGTAATATTGTTTGACATACTAATATCGTGGTAGTAGAATTAAAGTATTAGATTATATTATCTTTCAACTACTATAATGCTACACCAAAAATCAAAAAAAGTAAATGGAAATTACAGGCGGCGCATTTCGCAAAGCGAAATACGAAATTCGGCGGCGGCGGAAAGCGAGGGCGGGCAAAAATTCCTGAAAGTTTAATTCTGGTGGGTTGCACAGGACTCGAACCTGCGACCGATCGCTTAAGAGGCGATTGCTCTA
>CAZFCX010000125.1:0-2232 GCA_964517825.1 uncultured Bdellovibrionales bacterium | reverse complement strand
GTTTTCATGGACTTCCAGCTGATGGCCGTTGTCCATGACAAAAATATTTTCTTTTTTGATGCCGACCTTTTCTCCCAACTTGGCCGCTTCTTTTAGCATATAGTGATTGCCATAGACCGGCAGGAAAAAATCAGGTTTGATCTGACGCAAAATGTCCTGAATGTCATTAGCATTGCTGTGTCCGCTGGTGTGAACATCCAGAATATCAGAATGAATAACATTATCACACTTGCGATAGAGATCGTCTTTGAGTCTTTGCACGGTGCGTTCATTGCCCGGAACTATCGAGGAAGAAAAGATAATAGTGTCTTCTTTGCGGATCTTCACAAAGCGATGCTCGTCATTGACGATACGAGAAAGCACTGCATTGCCTTCGCCTTGCGCGCCTGTGCAGACTACCACGACTTTATTTCTCGGATATTTATGGATTTCATTGACCGAAATCAAAGTTTTTTTATGGGCTTTGATATAACCCAGTTCCTTGGCAATTTCAATATTCATCTTCATGCTATATCCATCCAAAGCAACTTTTTTGTCTATGCTTTCGGTAAATTCAATGATTTTGCCGATACGTTCAATTTGCGAAGAAAACGTTCCGATAATCACCAAGCCATTGGCCGTGCTGATAAGATTTTCCAGATTTTTATACATTTCCGATTCCGGTTTGTCGGCCGATTTAGTGTCCGTCGCACCCAAACTTTCCAGCATGAGTATCCGCGGCGAAGGCAATTTGGACAAATGATCATAGGTAACCATTTTATGATTAGGATTCTTGTCCATCGTCCAGTCACCGGGATGGATGACTGTTCCGTCCGGAGTTCTGATAATAACTCCGACTGCGTCCATCACAGAATGCTCCACTTCGAAAAATTCGATTTGAAATTTTCCCAGCCTGATTTTGTCAGTAACAGAATTAATTCTCATCACTTTCAAATTCTGGGCCGAATTTTTGTCAAAATCCTCCATTTTTTTCTTGACCAGTGCCAATGTCAAATCACGTCCGACAATCGGCGGATAGCCTAATTCCTTGAGCAAAATCGGAGCCGCTCCAATATGATCAAGATGTCCATGGCTCAAAAGCACTCCGCGGACATTTTTTTCTTTGCCTTTCAAATAGTTAATATTGGGAACGATATAGTCTATTCCGGGCATATCTTCTTCAGGAAACTGGATTCCCATATCCAGAATAATGATGTCGCCGCCATATTCAAACAAAGTCATGTTGCGTCCGACTTCTTCATTGCCTCCCATAGGAGTAATGCGCAAATAATCGCTTTTCGGATTGGCCGGCCTCATCGACATTTGCGGTTTTGGAACATTGCTGCTTTTTCTGCCCGCATTGTTCTGTTTCTTGCGCTGTTTGTTTTTGGAACTTTGTCCGACATTTTTGCCGGCGCCTTTCGTCAATTTGTCCAGCCGGACATGAAAAGCTTTCTGTTCCATCAAATTATTCAGTTGTTTCAGCGGCCTTTTGAACGCAGCCGCTTGCCTGTTGCCTGGTTGTCTCGCAGGCAAAGGGTTCGCGTTGGCAGCCATCTGGCCACCCGGTTTTTTATTAAACATAGTTTTAACTAACCACTAACAAAGTAGATTTTATTTACAAATTAAAAGATAGTATCTACTTGGAGCTCATCTCCAAAATAATTTTCTATTGCAATTGGCTGATTTTGGCTGCAAGCTGTTCAAGTCTCGTCGGGTTATCTGCAGATAGCCCTCCTCAACTTTCACATCTTTCGCTCAAAATCATCTCAATTTCATTACGAAACTATTTTTAAGATGAGCTCTGTTAAAAGTTTTTAAAATTTTATTACTAAATTTGTGCCGAAGAGAGGATTTGAACCTCCACGAGATTTCTCCCACTAGAACCTGAATCTAGCGTGTATACCAATTTCACCACTTCGGCTTCATTTTTTTATTTTCACTGCACCACCCCGATTGCTATCGGGGCGCGTATACCAACTTGCCCCGTTGCAATTCGTCAGCAGACGAATTTGCGACTGGGGTTTCACCATATCCCCTTACGAGAATCCCGCCAAGGTGGAACGCATATAGAAAACAAAAGCTTTCAAAAAAGAGAAAGTTAAAAAAGGCTTATTTAAAGCAAAATGAAATAAAGTTGAAGAAGTCCTTACTATGTATTAAGTATACACCAATTTCATTATTTTGTCCAGTGCTAGAGGTAATGTCCACATACATATGGCGGTTTTTCCAAGATAGCGGTATCTTGGAGGA
>CAZFCX010000124.1:0-2232 GCA_964517825.1 uncultured Bdellovibrionales bacterium | reverse complement strand
CCCCCCCTTCCGCCCGCCTCGCCTTGAAGCGGAAGCGAAAAGGCAAACCGCCAAAGAACCTGAAAAGATGTCGGCTTGAACTTTATTTTGGCCAGAAGCGGGCTTTTCGAATTTTTATTGATTAAATTCATTATTTTTGATAGTATTAAGATGAAAGCAGTAATTGTATATCTTACTACAATACTATCAAACAATTGAAACTATGACAAGTGGAAAAACAATCGGTGGAAATATAAAAAAAATGCGAGCTAAACTTGGTTTAACGCAAGATGATTTATCTAAAAAAGCGGATGTTAAATATACAACGCTCACTAAGGTCGAGAGCGGTGTTGTTAATAAGCCAAGCGTCCAAACTATGGCGAAAATCGCCAAGGCGCTTGATGTTAACATAGAAGATTTGTTAAAATAATCTTAATCATTAGGAGTAAATTATATGAGGAACAAAATATCAAAAATTTTAAGTAGAACTATTTTTATAGTTTCTGGTGTGTTAACAGCAGTTTTTTTGAAGATAACCCATGCTTTAGCTCAAGGATTTGATCCAAATACAACGGTGGTTTATGCTCCACCGGAAGTTTTCGCCTGTGGAGATAATAAATTGTGCCTTTTATTATATGGCCTCAAGCGTTCATGGATATTTGTCGTTATTGTCCTGCTTGTTTTGTTGGCAATAATATTTGGGGTTGTTAAACTCATAATAAAAATTATTCGGAGAAAGAAACAAAACCAAAATATTCAGCCGCCAAAATCAACTGATGGATTACAAAAGTAATAAATGTCAAATTATCTCTTATCGAAAATCAAGCTTTTCGGTTTTCAAAAAAGCTTTTTATTATCTTATGAGATAGGCGTTGTTCCTCCGCCCAAGTTTGTAATTTGGGATTGCACAAGAAGATGTAATTTGAATTGCGAACACTGCGGTGCGAAAAAAGAAAAATATTCAATAGAACTAACAACCCAACAAGTAAAGGATTTTGTTAAAAAGCTATCGAAGTACAAAGTTAAATACTTCGTTGTTACTGGCGGAGAACCATTATTAAGGCAAGATCTCTTTGAAATTTTTTCTTTTGCGAAAGAAAACGGATTAAAAACTGGTTTAGCAACAAATAGTTTTTTTATTAGCGAGGATAATAGTAAAACCATAGCCAAGATTTTCGATTCGGTTCAAATCAGCTTAGATGGGCCCCAAGAAATTCATAATAAAATAAGAGGGAATAAAGAAGCCTTTCAAAAAGTTATTAACGCAATAAATTTACTTAAAAAAAATTATTGTCGGCAAATAACAATATCTTCAGTTATAACTCCTTCGAATATTAAAGATTTAGAAAAACTTGGCGAAATAGTAAAAAGATTAGGCGTTAATATTTGGAAAATAGTTTCAGTCATGCCGATTGGAAAAGTTGAGGAGAATGATAATCTATATTTAAATCAACAAGAATTTCTGAAACTTGTAAATTTTATAAAAGAGAACAAAAAAAAATTAAAGATTGAGTTTGGAGAAAATCTTGGATATTTGGGGAAATATGATAAGGAAGTAAGGAGTGAACCATTTTTCTGTCCAGTTGGATTTTTAGCATGCTGTATCGGTGTTAATGGCAATGTGAGAGGATGTCCGGAACAACCAGATATTTCGGAATTTAGGGAGGGTAATATTCTGGAGAAGAATTTTTCTGAAATCTGGGAAAAGGGATTCAAAAAATATCGAAATAAAGCATTTTTGCAAGACGAAACTTGTAGAAAATGTAAATTTAAAAGTGAGTGCAATGGCGGTTGCTGGGTGATGAAATTGAAAAATATTAATTGTTCGGTTAGGCGGTATTGTTTGTGATTAAAAAGAATTTGCCGCCAAAGAAAAACTTGAAATCGTCCTTTTCGCTTCCGCTTCAAGGCGAGGCGGGCGGAAGGGGGGTTCGGGGGGAATTCCGCCCGCCGAGCCAATCGCGCGCAAAATCAGTTCGGATTTTTTCAAATACACACCGCCAGTGAGAACCATTAAAGCCCTTTGGAAAATTTCACTTACCTAAAAAGAACCACAGTGGGATGAGAATGCCGCAGGCGCGACGGCGCCGAGGCGGGGTCGACGGACACATTAGCAGATGCGGACCGGTGACCGAATCCCCCTCCCTCCGCCATAGTTCGGTGGAACCGCCACGAAGTGGTGGTACCAACGAACTATTACGAAAGTGATGGGTTTGAACCGCGAGTAGCGAGTTTACGAGCGTTAAACGAGCA
>CAZFCX010000123.1:0-2271 GCA_964517825.1 uncultured Bdellovibrionales bacterium | reverse complement strand
CATAAAGAGCGGCAATTTTAGCTGCAACCATAGCCAAAGAAGCCAGCATGTCAGCAATTTTCTCAAGCGCCTCTTCAGCATACTTATAGACTTGTTCTGCGTAAGATGCTATTTGGGTAAGCAAGGAGCCTGTGTTTTCAACGAGATTTCCAACATCAAAAGGGAGGTTGGCGACCGTCAATGGAACAGCTTGCGCCTTAGGAATATTGGCAAAAAATGTTCCATATAAGAACATGGAAAAGCAAAGTAATATAGAAATAAGTACAGTTTTTTTCATTGGATATTTTTTTAATTAGAATCTAATTGTTGAAAATATTTCAAAAGATCATTTTGAGCAAAACTGAGCATTAATTCAGTATAACCCTTGGCTTTTACTAAAAGCATTGCTCGCGCCAAAGGATCCCCAGTTGTTTCAGGAGAATCTTGTAAGGTTAAAATTCCCTTAACAATGCGCAGTAATTTAACATGCAAATCAACCATAGTTTCCGGAACTTGAATATCGTTTATTTGATTTGAAAAAATTTCCAACCTTTTGCCCAAGTCGGAAAAATATTCAGAATCGTTGTTGGGATCTGAAAGATCTGCTAGGTTTGAAGAAAATTCTTCATAGAAAGCGGAGAAATCTTCCGCGGCTGCGAATTGAACCGGAGAATTGTTAACCAAAAGATAAAAAACATCATTTAGATATTTTATGGCATCCTGTGCCTGCTTTTCGGCTCTTGCTTTGCTGTCAAGAGAAGAATAATCTTGTTTTAAAATCTTAATTTGTGATTGGTCGATCTCGGGCAATGTATCAAAAGTAATATTTTTTTGCATATTCAGGCCTATCTGTTCATCAACCAAACTCATCACCTCTTCTTTTGTAACAGTTTGATCTTCTTCTTCCACTAACTCAATCAATTTTTGAGAAAAATTATCAGTGACGGAAACATTTGCCGTAGTTAAATTCGATTCTGCTTCTGTAGCTGCCAAAACTCTGTCGCCGGGAGCCGGTTTAAGCGGATCATATCCGCTTTCAATTTCAACCATATCTGAATAACTGTCCCCATCGGTATCAGCATTTGCCAGGTCTGTTCCGTAGAGTTTTTCTTCCGAGTTTGTTAGCCCGTCGCAATCAGAATCAATAGTTTTGTCACACGCATTTGTTGTTGCAACATTCTCCTCTGCATAAGTAAGATAATTGAAGCTAGCTAAAGAAAAACAAGCGACAATCATGAGGAGATTTTTGATGTGTTTTGTTTTTACGTAAATCATGACACAATTATACCAATTTTTGTTTTTTTGTGCAAATCAAGAAAGCAAGTCCAGCGACGCAAAGCGGATCAGGCTGAAGCCAGACAGCTAAAAAAATCAAATATATATCAATCTGTATTAATATATATTATAACACAAAAATCACAATTATCCAAACAGCTGCTTTCTGTTGATAGCCACTATTAACCCAAGTATTGCCCAAAGCATTATCTGCCCCTGTTGGATGTCCCAAAGATAATGATCAAAAAACATCACAAATATGAAGGCCAATAAAATTGCCTTTAGATAAAAAATAATTGTATTTTGTGAAACAGTTATTGCTTGTTGTGCGTCATCTTCTACAACTGCCTCACACAATGTTCCACGCCTGCCCCGTATAATGTTCCACGCTTGCCCCGTATAATGTTCCACGCTTGCCCCGTATAATGTTCCACGTGGAACATTTGTACTGGGGTGGAACATTTTATATATAAAAAATAAAAAACCAAAAAAAACGAAGATACCAAATTCATTCAAAATAAGCAAAAAAACGTTGTGTACTGGCTGAAATTGCCATGTTTCTAGATTTGTAACGTTTTTTAAATTTACTACAAACTGACCCGCACCGATGCCAAAGAATGGATTTTCTAGAAATGTTCCACGTGAAACATTTAAATAAACGCTTCGTTCATTTAAGCTTTTTAAGAACAAAGAACTTGTGTCTGGTTTTATTATAAAAAACAGTAAAGCACTAATTGAGAAAAGTAAAATGATTTTTTTCCAAAAATGTTCCACGTGGAACATTTTAAATATCGGTAATTTTGAAAATGTTCCACGCCCGCCTAGCGTCGACAAGCGGTCTTCGCGAGTCGAGGCGGGTGGAACATTAGAGAGTGTGTTGTTAGCAGCGATATACAAAAATCCTATAAATAAGCCAATAATTGCTGATTTTGAAAATGTTAACAAAAGTGCAAAGACCTGAATTATAACAAAAATCCTTAAAAATGTTCCACGCGTGTCCCGTAGAATGTTCCACGT
>CAZFCX010000122.1:0-2347 GCA_964517825.1 uncultured Bdellovibrionales bacterium | reverse complement strand
AGGAATTCGCTTCGCTCATATTTTTAAAAAATGTTTTGCGAAGCAAAACTCTATAATTTTGAACTTTGAATTTTGCATTTTGAATTAATATTATGGCTACAATTGCAATACATAATCAAGAAGGAAAAAAATTGGAAGATCTGAAAGTTTCAGATGCTGTTTTTGGAGTAAAAGCCAATGACGAACTTTTGAAGCAGGTTTATATGGTTATGGCTGGCAATCAGCGAAATCCGATTGCGCATGTGAAAGGCAAAGGCGAAGTGGCTGGCAGCGGCAAAAAACCGTTCAGGCAGAAAGGAACCGGCAGCGCCAGACAAGGCCAGAAAAGAAATCCAGTCATGAAAGGCGGAGGCGTTTCTTTCGGACCGAAAAGCGACAGGAATTTCAAGAGAGATTTGAATAAAAAAATGAAGCAGAAAGCAGTGTTAATCGCAATCAGTGAAAAGTTGCGCGATGGAAAAATTATAGCTGTTGATTCATTGATACTCGAAAAGCCTAAAACTAAATTGTTTGCAAAAGTTCTGAGCAACCTAAAGCTTAAAGGCAAATCACTGGTAGCTTTTGCGGAAAAAGAAAAGGGCATGGAAAAAGCCAGCCGAAACATTAAAAATATTACGAATATTCCGATAAAAGATTTGAATGTAATGGATCTGCTCAACAATAAGCATTTGGTATTGAGCAAAGATTCAATAGAATTTTTAGAAAAGAAGTATAAAACAGTTAAAAGTTAAAAGTGAAAAGTTAAAAGTTTAGGAATTTGCTTCGCTCATATCTATAAAAATATCGCGCAGCGATTCCATAATTTTAAACTTTGAATTTTGCATTTTGAATTAACATTATGGCAGAACAGAAAAAAAAGAATAAAGAAACCGGAAAGACTGCGGCTGTGAAGACGGATGTTGTTGAAAATGCCGGCAAAATTGAAATCGCCGGCAAGGTCCTGGTTGAACCATGGGTGACTGAAAAAACACACCGAGACGCTTCTGACAACAAATATACATTTAAAATTTCCGGCAATGGAACGAAAAAGCAGGTGAAGATGGCTATAGAAGGAGTGTATGGCGTGAAGGTTGAAAAGATAGCAACGATAAACATGAAAGCCAAAAGAAAAGCATATGGCAGATATTTAGGAAAAAAACCGGCAATCAGAAAAGCGACAGTAACCCTGAAAAAAGGAGATAAGATAGAATTGTTTAAAACAGCGTAGTCTCTACGAATTACGAATCAATACGAATATACTAATGTGAGACTAATATAATTAAAAGAGAATAACTAAGATTTTAATAGATACAATTGAATACGGGATATGAATTCGTATATTAGTACAAATTCGTAGTTCGTAGAGAAAGAGACAATATTCAGATAACAATATGTCCATAAAAATTTACAGAAAAAATACAGCCGGAAGACGAAACATGTCTATTGTAAAACCGGATAACCTAACCGATAAAAAACCGGAAAAATCTTTGCTAGCTCCAATGAAAAAGAAAGCCGGCAGATCGAATGGTAAGATTTCGGTCAGACACCAAGGCGGCGGACACAAAAGACGCTATCGCTTGGTTGATTTCAAACAGCAGAAGTTTGATGTTGCGGGAAAAATTATAGCCATTGAAAAAGATCCGAACAGAAGCGCTTTGATTGCTTTGGTTGGTTATAAAGATGGAGATAAGAGATATATTCTAGCATCAGAAGGAATGAAAGCCGGAGTTGAAATAGTGGCTTCTGCCAAAGCTCCTATCAAAGAAGGAAACAGAACACTGCTCAAAAATATACCGTATGGGACAATAATTTCCAATGTTGAATTGTTTCCCGGCAAGGGCGGACAGATTATTCGCAGCGCTGGCAGCGGAGCAACACTAATGGCGATTGACGGAGCAATGGCGCAGCTAAAAATGTCATCCGGAGAAATCAGGTTGGCCAGCGAGAATTGTTATGCTACAATCGGTCGGGTAAGCAATTTTGAACATAGTGCTGAAAGAATCGGAAAAGCTGGCAGAAACAGATGGAAAAATAAAAGACCGGCAGTGCGCGGAACAGTTATGAACCCGATTGACCATCCGCATGGAGGAGGAGAAGGCTGCCAAGGAATTGGACTTAAATATCCGAAAACTCCTTGGGGAAAACCGGCATTGGGCAAGAAAACCAGAAAGAAGAAAAGATATAGCAATAAATTTATAGTTAAGAGAAGAATTAAGAAATAGTATCCGAAAAGCGCCCTACGAAAGCGCACATCCGAAATTTCGTAGATTCGTATTTAATTCGTAGTTTCGTATCGGTAAAATTTCATGGATTTAAACTCAATCATTCTCATCGGTTTTTATATCGCAATTCTTATTTACACCATTAT
>CAZFCX010000121.1:1376-2348 GCA_964517825.1 uncultured Bdellovibrionales bacterium | reverse complement strand
TTCGCGGTCGCCCATGTCTTTTGTCTCAAAAATACCTAATCGTCCGTCAGAAAATTGCACCAAATAATCGGGATAGAAAGTATGAACAACTCCGACAGGATATTCGTATTTTATTCCAAAATAATCCTGCTTGTTTTCGCCATTTTTCCACCACCAAACTATTTTGTCATCATTTTCGGCCAAAAACTTTTCGAAATTCTTTTCGGGTGTTGATCGCGCAACGCTCAAATAGCATGGTTCATAAACATATTTTTCATAATCTACACGCTCGTCAGTATGTTGATTGAAAAAGCTCTCTTTTTCAATTTCAAAGTCATAAAACTGCTCGCTTTCCTCAACGCGCTTCAAGATTTCTTTTTCACGAACGCCTTTATATTTTTCAATCGCGCTCGCCAAAATTTCTTCAAACTTCTTTCGATTGCCGTTGTGGACAAAAATCATCTGAACCAAAATCATTTCTTCCGGCCACTCTTTTGAACCGAGATATTTTCTAAACCACGAATAAACGGCGGTTTTTACGGCTGGAACGGAACGCTTGATGTTTTTGAACGAGCCAAGATTGTTTTTGATAATCTGCTCAAAAAGCGCTTGTAGGTCATTCCCCGCAATCATCAGGCGGGCGCGATCCGCTGAATCAATTTTACCCTCTATTTCGTCAAAAGTTTTTCCTTCAATTTTGGCGTTGGCGATTATCTCTTGCTGATATTTTTTAATATCCAAAACCACGCCTTCGCCTTCAACCTTTTTAACATTTTGGGCAAAAAGAGTATGGTCGCCCTTCAATCCAAACTCCTCGCAAGCAATTTTTTCAAACACCGGCGTAAAGCTGGAGGTAATATCTCCGTAGTCCGCGCGCGATTTGTAGTAGGAAGTCAGTTTTATCGGCTTGTAAACCTCTTTTCTTGTCGCTTTGAGATGTTTGATGATATTCGGATTGTATTCTTCTTTTTTGACGATAATGCTTTGAACATT
>CAZFCX010000121.1:357-1366 GCA_964517825.1 uncultured Bdellovibrionales bacterium | reverse complement strand
ATGCTTTTGTTCCGGCATACGCAAAATACGCCCGACAGTTTGGATTTCAAAAGTTTCGCTGTGCGATTCTCGGAATTTCACAAGGATATGAGCGCGCGGGCAATCCCAACCGGTATCAATCGCTTGCTTAAAGATTAAAAATTCAATTTCATTGTCCGGCTCTGCCACCCAATCAAGCGTTTCTGATTTTTGTTCGGATAACCATATTGCAAGTTTTCCGTTGCCTGTTCCGTCTTTTCTTTCGGTTATGCCTTTATCGGCCAAAAACTTTTTGACGGCTTTTATTTTATCTTCGCCCGCTTCCGCCGTTGGTATTTGCACCAAAACAAGCGGATTGATGTTTGATTTTTCAGCTTCAAAAAGTTTTTTCAGCTCCAAGCGTTTTTTGTATGCCGTTTGCAAAACTACTTCTTGCGAATCCGCCTCATTATCAGTAATCTCATCAATTTTCTCGTTGATGATGAGTTCTTTTTTAATCATTCCCTCGTCAATCACATCTTTCGGCTCTACAAAAACATAGCCAGCCGTCCCGCGCGCCAAGTCGCGCGGATCAGGTTTGATTTTTGGCGTGGCGCTCATTTCCAAAATCACATCAGCGTTTATCTCGTCTCGCAATTCATTTGTTCGTTCGGCGGTCGCGCCGAGGTGGCTTTCGTCAATAATCATAACGACCTTGCGCTGTTCGCGAGTTTTTGCGAGAACATCGCGGAAGTTCAGTTTTTCGCCGTCTTTCATCAAAACATTTTTCCAATCTCCAGTTTCTCGCTCCTTGCTTCGCAATTTTTCCCAGTTCACTACCACAACCTCATTGCGAACAATCCTCTCGCGCCCGCCGTTGAATTCTTCTTCCACGAGCGACACTCTTGGCGCTCCGCCAAAAATCCGCTCTAAAGCGTGCTTGCTTTGCAAATGAAGTTCGCCCTTGCCAATACTTATCCAAACAAAACACAAGTCCGTTTCCGGCACTTCGCGGATAAGTTCTTCAATAAATTTTGCGGTCATCAAGGTT
>CAZFCX010000121.1:0-211 GCA_964517825.1 uncultured Bdellovibrionales bacterium | reverse complement strand
CAACGGATCAAGGGTGAAGCAATATAAAATCTTTTCGCCTTTAATTTTATCCAAATCTTTCTTCAAGCTCGACATACCGTCGCGCTCTAATGCGTAATAAACCGCCATAGCTTTCCCATTTTGCGAAAAGATTATATAACCGACACCGGAATTAATCTCATCAAAAATTCCTTCCCGCAAACAAAGCATTTCTGTACATTCGCGAGTAATC
>CAZFCX010000120.1:315-2358 GCA_964517825.1 uncultured Bdellovibrionales bacterium | reverse complement strand
ATTTTTTTAAGTATATTGCTAATTATACTCTTTTTATAAAAAAACAACACTGCGCGAAAACAGTGTTGTTAAGTTTTTTAGATAAATTTAAAGTATTTTAGGGCAGGAAGAATATTGGGAGCTAAGGGCTCTTTTTCCAAATCTGCCAGCGGAATCCATTTCCACTCGCGAATATCTGCCCCAGGTTTTATTTCGCTTTCAGTTCTGGCTAAAAAATGAGCAAGTATTACATCGATATTGCCTGTCTCAGCTTCTTTTTCGGAAAAAGCCATGAAGGGATTTTTATTCAGCAATTTAACATCTATTCCCAGCTCTTCTTTAGATCTTCTTTTGGCTGTATCAACGAGTCTTTCATCTTCTTTAACTTTTCCGCCACAGAATTTCCAAAAATCATCTTTAAGGTCCTTGTCTAACAAAACTTTATTGTCTTTGACAATAACTGGCCCAGAAACAATAATTATTTTGTTCATACGATTACAATTTATAAAATTATAATTTTAAATGAATTAAAAATTGAAACATTAAGATTTGATTAAAAATTTAAAATTGGAAATTAAAAATTTAGAAGCTTGTTATTTTTTTCGCAGTTATAGCTTCTTTATCATATATGTATCTTTTAGTTTATAACCTAATTTTCTATAATATTCACGGACGCCGACACCGGAAATAACAGAAATTTTCTTGAGGCTAAATTCTTTTTTGGCAATTTTTTCCGCTTCAATCAGCAATTTTTTCCCGAGGCCAATATGTTGCGGCGAAGCTGAATCCTTTTTATCAATCTTTGTCATTTTGCCATAGGTGTGCACTTCACGGATAATGGCTTTGCCATCTGATGTGATGCGCAGGCGCAGAAGGGCAAATAATTTTTTTCTAGAAGAGTCGCTAGACCTCACCCCAGCCCTCCCCTTATCAAGGGGAGGGAGCGAAGCGGAGGGGTCTTTGGAAACATATTGCAAAAATATTTCTCGTCCGTCTGACGCAGCATAATCAATTCTGTCCAAAATAATTTTTTCTTTAATTTCACCCGCCTCGACTCGCGGAAACGACCGCTCGTCGACGCGAGGCGGGTAATCGCCTCTAACTTCGCGGCAACGGATGCACTGGCAATTTGATTTGGTGGCGATGATCTGTCGCAAATTGGAAACGATGGGACCGGCGATTATGGAAGTGGTCGGCACATCACGCACTAGTCTGGAGATGCGCACATAAGGCGGAATGATTTCGTTTTTTATTTTCAAAACCAATTTCTCAAAAATTTTGTCTGTCACGGGCTTATACTTTTTCTTTTTCCAAAGGTTGTAGAGTGCACTGTTTTTGAGCACTACTGTCGGGTATATTTTGAGCATATCCGGCTGAAAATCAGGGTCCTCAAAAAGGGCCTTGAACATGTCAAAATCGCGCCTGGGGGTCGATCCGGGAAGACCCGGCATCATATGATAATTTATCTTAAAACCCGCATCCTTAAGCATTTTTGTGGCTTCTATGGTGCTTTGGACGGGGTGTCCGCGGTGATTAAGTTTCAGAACATCATCAAAGGTGCTTTGCACTCCCAATTCAACTCGCGTGCAGCCCAAATTACGAAAATTCAGAATTTCTTTTTCATCGACAAAGTCCGGCCGAGTTTCCAAGGTTAGTCCAATAATTCTGTGTTTTGCCTTTTCATTTTTCTTCTGCTCATTTTTTAAATATTTTTCTAGTAATTTTCCACTAACTTTTAACTTTTCACTTTTAACTTTCAACTTCTTGCCATATTCATTGCACGCCTTAAAACATTCCGTAATAAATTTTTTCTGATAAATCTTTGGTAAGAACGAAAATGTTCCTCCCATAACAATGAGTTCAATCTTGTCTGTTTGATGACCATTAAGTTCCAGCGAACGCAGACGATTTTGCACTTGCCGGTACGGATTAAATTTGGCATCGATGGCGCGCATGACTGCCGGCTCGTTGGAAAGATAACTTTTTGGCATATCTTTTTCGCTCGGACAGTAGATGCATTTTCCGGGGCAGGGAAATGATTTAGTGAGAACAGCAACCACCGCC
>CAZFCX010000120.1:0-305 GCA_964517825.1 uncultured Bdellovibrionales bacterium | reverse complement strand
TGAGTGCGAATAGCGCGGCTTAAAAGAATTTTTTCAAAAGCTTCCGAGTGTTTGATCTTTTTCTTTTTGAGAAGTTTATTATATCGGTCGCGAAGATCTGCATTGGTGGGAATCGGCAGCTGATATTTTTTAGACAGCGCTTTTTTGAGCTGCCCAAAATCAGCCTGCGTTTTCGGCAGGTCTTTGATTGCACTTTTTATGTAATTATCGTAACCTTGAAGCATAAACAATATTTATTTAAACATATGTTTGTCGGTGCACGTATTTTTTCTGCTGAAAAAATACTCCGAGCTCGTGCCGTCGCA
>CAZFCX010000119.1:0-2372 GCA_964517825.1 uncultured Bdellovibrionales bacterium | reverse complement strand
GCGTGTCCCGTAGAATGTTCCACGTGGAACATTTGTACTGGGATGGAACATTTGTTTCGGAGTGGAACATTTTTAAATACAATAGCGAAGCGATAATTGAAACAACTAAAAAACCACCAAATATATTAGGATGTGGAAATAATCCGTAGGCTCTTATGTGGGCAATTCCATCAAACATTATTTTGGCTACTCCCGAAATTTCTGGAGATAAGACGCTTTCTTTAGCCAATAATAGGCCAATTGAGCTATTTCTAAAAAACTGAACAAATCCTATAATGCTTTGTATAAAGCTAGAAATGATAATTATGATTAAAAAATTGCTAAAAATGTTCCACCCCATAAATTCTGAAAATGTTCCACGTGGAACATTTTCAGAACACGGGGCAAGCATGGAACATTTTTTATCTTCTATTTTTTTCAAAGTCGTTTCACCCCGTAAATTCCAAAAATGTTCCACGTGGAACATTTTTGGAACACGGGGCAAGCGTGGAACATTGTATATGATATAGAAATATAACAAAACAAATTCGAACAATTTTATAGATCTAAAAAGAGCTACTGACTGATTGGATGACCATAGAATTGATAAAAAAGAAAAAATGGCTAAAAATAAAGGAAAAATAATTACATAATTGTTAATAACTTGTTTATAAACTTTTTTAAGACACATGAATGTTCCACCCCAGAAGAAAACAAAATGTTCCACGCGTGTCCCGTAGAATGTTCCACGTGGAACATTTGTACTGGGATGGAACATTTGTACTGGGGTGGAACATTTTAGCAGGTGAGATCTTAATATTGACAAAATACTATATTTATTGCATAGTATAATAAACCAGGAAATTACAGTAAGGCAAAGAAAAATATCAGAAAGATACAAATAAATGCCGGTGTATTCATTAAAAGTGCCATTGATTGGGTAAAAAAACAAAACCTTCCTTATGGATAGGGTAAAAGTAATTAAAAAACCATAAAAGAACCAAACATCAGGTCTTTCTAAAAAAGAGGCAAATATTTTTTTGAACGCATTTGTCATAAGCCTATTATAACGCGTTTTCAGAAAAAAAACATTGACCATGGCTTAAAAGTTGCTATGATAGAAAGTAGCCCATAATTACGGGGATATAGTTCAGAGGTAGAACGCCTGCATGGCATGCAGGTAGCAGGAGTTCGATTCTCCTTATCTCCACATAATTTTTAATATGCGCTTGTAGCTCAGTGGATTAGAGCGCCACCGTCCTAAGGTGGGCGTCGTAGGTTCAATTCCTACCAAGCGCACCGCATAAAAAATGACTAACAAAATTCCAAAACCCATTCTTGAGGTTTTGCGCAAAATAGAAAAAGTTAATTTCGAAGCTTATATCGTGGGCGGATGCGTGCGGGATTTAATCATGAAAAATCCGCCAGCTGGCGGACCTAAAGATTGGGATATTACTACCAATGCCAAACCGGAAGAAATCTTGAAAATTTTTCCGGATAGCTTTTATGAAAATGAATTTGGCACTGTCGGTGTGAAAATAAAAGAAGGAGACAAAACAAAAGAGGTGGTTGAAGTTACGACATATAGAATCGAATCAAAATATTCTGATCGTCGCCGGCCGGATGAAATTAAATTTGCCAAAACGCTGGGAGAAGATTTAAGCCGGCGTGATTTTACTATGAATGCACTGGCACTCAAAATCCGAAATCAGAAATCCGAAATCCGAAACAAATCTAAAATACAAAATTCCAAATTAAAAACAGAAAAAAATAATTTCGATTACGAAATTGTGGATTTATTTGGAGGACAAGAGGATATTAAAAATAAAATTATCAGAGCTGTTGGCGATGCTGATGAGCGATTTGCTGAAGACGCACTGCGCATGATGCGGGCCGTGCGGTTCGCGGCGCAGCTCGGTTTTTCGATTGAAAAAAAGACATTGGAGGCTATCAAGAAAAATTTCAAAAATTTAAAATTTATTTCAGAGGAGAGAATAAAAGATGAATTGGCGAAAATTATTTTTTCGGATAATCCGGCTGAGGGAGTTGATTTGCTCCATGAAACCGGGCTTTTGCAATTTATTATTCCGGAATTGGAAAAAGGTTGTGGCGTTAAACAAAATCGTCATCATATCCACACTATCTACAAACACAATCTATTGTCGCTTAAATTTTGCCCTTCAAAAAAATTAGACGTTAGGCTGGCAGCGCTGCTGCACGATATTGCTAAACCGCAAACCAAAAGAGGCGAGGGTGAATATTCCACTTTTTATAACCATGATCATGTGGGTGCGCGGGTGGCGGAAAAGATTCTGACAAGACTAAGATTTTCCAGTGAAATTGTGCAAAAAGTAAAGTTGCTCGTAGACAATCACATGTTCTACTACAATCCC
>CAZFCX010000118.1:0-2377 GCA_964517825.1 uncultured Bdellovibrionales bacterium | reverse complement strand
CGCTACGCTCTAAACGCACACACCGGCTAACGCCGGTGGTTTTTGCTTGTAATAAGAAACAGCAAACTGTAAGAATTTTCCATGAACGACATCGCCTTTGGCGGAATTACGCTGATCAGAGCCAGAGAAATATAAATATTGATCAGAAAATTGTGCAGACGGTATCGACTGACGAGAAACAAGAAGGCTAAACTTATGCCCAGAATAATCAAAAGCAATGTCGCCGATTCGGCCACGTTTCCGGCTAGTCCTAAATTTACAAACGCTTTATTAAAAGGCATAGGAATTGGAATTTTGAATCAAAAAACGCGCCCCATTTCTTTTCCCATTCAGTATACACGATTTTAAAAAATATGATAGCCTGTCCCCACACCTATTTCAGCAGAAATTTATGAATATTGCAAGTAAAATTGACTGGAAAAAAGCTTTCAACTTTCTTTAATCTAAATAGCAAAACATAGATTTGTTAACTTAAATTTATTGCGACCGCAATAAATTTCAACTATTTTAATTTATAGGTGTGGGGATAAAATAGACAAAAAGCCTTCGTTGGTTTATAATCATATTTGTTAAATGAAACTTCATGGATGAAACACCATTATCTAAGCGGATATTTTTTTGGACACTTGTTGCCCTTTTTTGGCTTATTTCAGCCATAATTATTGGATATGCTTTTGGTTACCGATTTAGCCTTGAAAAAGGAATTTTTATTTATGGAGGATCGATAACAGTCAAAATTTCTCCTGAAAACGCCAATGTTTATTTGAACGGGGTTCTGTCTTCCGGATCTTTCAGTTTTCTCAACAATTCATATCACATTAGCGGAATAAAACCGGGAAAATATTTTCTGGAAGTAAAAGCCGATGGTTATCAAGATTGGTCAAAAAATATTGTCGTGCACAGCGGAGTATCAACTGAGTTATGGAATATTTTTTTGGTAGAAAATTCATACGAACGTGAAAATTATGCTTCGGCCGGAATTGGAAAGTTTTTTATTTTTCCCCAAGACAATTTGGCCGCTTTTTCAGAACAAATCGAAGAAAAATTTGCAGTCAAGGTCCTTGACCTGAAAAGCAAGGAGGTGCAATCGGTTTTTTCCTCAGATGAATATGTTTTCACGGATGATGATAATGAAAACATAGAGTGGTCGCAACAATCACATCGGTTGATAATTCCTGTTCTAAAAAACGGGCAGAAAAATTATTTTATAGCTGATTTGGAAAAAAATCAGGAAGCCTTGGACCTCAAAAATGTTTTGCAATTGGACAACTTATCCCGGGTCCGATGGGATCCGAAAAACAAAGATACAATTTTCTGCATGTCTGAAAACAATTTATACCGAATCGACCTGAATAATATTCAGGACAAAAAAATAGTTGCCGGCAATGTTGCCAGTTATGATCTTTCACAAAAAGGCCTTTTCTATTTTCGATTGCCCGAAGGAATCGTTTATCGTACAAGCCTGGATACATTTGAATCCCCTGCTCAAATAACATATTCAGCTCCGGATAATATGAGTGACAATTCTTATAAAATCATAGTCTATGACGAAGATCGCATAACATTCTTAAATAAAAATCGGGATTTGTATATTTATAATAAAGGCCAGGAAAAAACTTCTCTGAAAAAATTGGCCAGCGGCGCCAATGGTTCTCAATTTTCGGATGACGGCAAAAAATTGCTCTATTGGACTGATAATGAAATTTTCACCTATTTTGCGCGCGTCTGGGATTTGCAGCCCATGATGGCTGAAGATGAAAATATGTCTATAACCCGCCTCTCAAGCCCTATCAAAAATGTACAGTGGACTAGGGATTATGAGCATGTTTTGTTCGTGAATGAAAACAAAGCCAAAATAATTGAAATTGATAACCGAGACCATCGCAATATGATGGATGTGCTGATGATTAATAGCGACAAGCCTCAGCTTGTTGATAATTTTAAAGACGGAAAATTATATTTCACCGATAAAAACGAACAGGATCAGAATATTTTATATTCTATAGAATTTCCAAGACAAACTTCCCTGTTGCAAGGCTTCTTGCCTGGAACCAGCAACTAGCTTTCAGACATCCCGCCTCGCGTCGACAAGCGGTCTTCGCGAGTCGAGGCGGGTAGCTTCATTAGCTTGTTAGGGAAATACAAAAACTGTCTTAATGACAGTTTTTTGTTTTGTGGTTTATAGGCGGTATTTGTCCGCTTTTCTTTCAAAAGAAAAGCGGACAGAAAAGAAACTTGCACCCAGATGAATTTCTGTAGCAAATTCTAAGCTCATTCGCTAAAATTTACAAACTCGTCCCGATTACTATCGGGACTCAAACATGCAAATTTCTTAACGCTCACTCGCTTGAATTTGCTGACGAAATTCATAGGGTGC
>CAZFCX010000117.1:0-2380 GCA_964517825.1 uncultured Bdellovibrionales bacterium | reverse complement strand
GCCTTGCCGGTATGAAAGTTGATTGGAAATTCTTTGAAAAGTTTGAGCATGTCGTCAAAAACGATCCGGTTGTAAAGCAAAAATACGAGCAAGGCGATGTCAAAGGAGCGGAAGAATATATTAAAACGGAGATTTTTGAAAAGCCCGAAGATTATTTCAATTTAGAAAAGCTGCGAAAAGCTATTAAAGCCGACCGCCGTGTAACACTTAAAGAATTTATTGAAAAAATCTTTGGTGGTATTAATAAATTTAAGTCAAAAGACGAGCTCTTGGAAGAAGAATTTGAAAAATTTGTCGCTATTTACAAGCCCGATAATAAATTTGTTTTGCTTATCAAAAATTATCTCAAAGCGTATATCACCGACCCGGAAATTCGCGACATTGTGGAAACCAAAGAATACAGCCGTTTTGCTACCAACCCAAAGGTTACGATGAAAGATTTTCGTGATTTAAACGGCTGGCGTGAAGTCGTGCCTGAGTATGTTAAAGATTATGTTTCTATTAACGCTTTTATGTAGGAAAATATGCTAACTCAAGAAACAAAACGAAAAATTGATTCTGCCCGCCAAATTTTGGTCGGTAAAGTGCCGGACCCAAAGACGCAGGTTGAACAGATCACCACCGCGTTGATTTACAAGTTTATGGACGATATGGACAAAGAATCGCAGGAGCTTGGTGGCAAGGCGCGTTTTTTTACCAATGGTTATGAAAAATACGCGTGGACAAAATTGATGGATTCAAAAATTGGCGGGCAAGACCGTTTGAATCTTTATGATGAAGCCATTACCACATTAAGCCAAAATCCGCACCTTCCGCAACTTTTTAGAGATGTTTTCAAAGATGCTTTTCTTCCATATCGCGATCCCGAAACCTTAAATTTGTTTTTGAAAGAGATAAACGGCTTCAATTATGATCATAGCGAAAATTTGGGCGACGCTTTTGAATATTTGCTCTCAATTCTCGGCTCGCAGGGCGACGCGGGAATGTTTAGAACGCCGAGACACATTATTGATTTTATTGTGGCGGCGGTTGATCCTAAAAAAGACGAAACGATTTGCGACCCCGCTTGTGGAACGGCCGGATTTTTGATTTCCGCTTTTAAGCATATTCTAAAAGAAAACAAAGAGAAACCTCTTACGCCCGATGAGCGAAAAAATCTAATGGACCATTTTGTCGGCTATGACATTTCGCCCGATATGGTGCGGCTTTCTAAAGTCAATTTATATCTACACGGTTTTCCTAACCCGACCATTTTTGAATACGACACCCTTTCCAGCGAGGAAAAATGGGACGAAAATTTTGATGTTATGCTGGCCAATCCACCGTTTATGTCGCCGACCGGTGGAATCAGACCGCATAAAAGATTTTCCGTGCAAGCTAACCGTTCTGAAGTTTTGTTTGTTGATTATATTTTGGAGCATTTACGGCCTAACGGCCGAGCCGGTATTATCGTGCCGGAAGGAATTATTTTTAAATCAGATAAAGCCTATAAAGCGTTGCGTAAACTATTGGTTGAAGACGGGCTTTTGGCGGTTGTTTCTCTACCTGCCGGAGTTTTCAATCCTTACGCCGGAGTAAAAACCAGTATTTTACTTTTTGACAACGGCCTTGCCAAAAAAACAAAAGACATTCTGTTTTTGAAAATTTCAAACGACGGCTACGATCTCGGCGCGCAAAGACGTGTTATTGACAAAAATGATTTGCCACAGGCGTTGGAAATAATCAAAGAGTATAAGGCTGCTTTGAAAGAAGGTAAAAAATTCGAGCTGAACGAAATACAAAGAGAGATTGCCCATCTTGTTGCCAAAGACAAAATTGCCGAGAGTGGCGACTATAATCTTTCGGGCGACAGATATAGGGAAGTTGTCAATTTCGCCAATCAAAAATGGCCAGTAGTAGAATTAAAAGAAATTGCCGATATTGGGGCGGGAAATTCAGCACCTCAAGACAAAGAATTATTCAAAGATGGAAAATATCCGTTTTTCAGAACCTCCGATGTTGGTGTTGTTCATATTTCTGATAATTTAATGGATTCAAGAGATAAATTGAATGAAGCAGGAATAAAAGGATTGAGATTATTTCCTAAAAATACAATTCTTTTTCCGAAAAGTGGAGCGTCTACATTCTTAAATCATAGGGTAATGCTTGGAGTTGACGGGTATGTTTCAAGTCATCTTGCCACGATTGTACCAAATGAAAACAAAATTTTACCAAAGTTTTTGTTTAAGCTATTGACAAAAATTGACGCTAAAACATTGACGAACGATCAAAATTACCCGTCGTTGAAAACTTCGGAAATAGCAAAAATCAAAATCCCGCTTCCGCCACTTGAAGTCCAAAAAGAAATCGTTGAGCAGATTGAAGTTAAGCAAAAAGCGAT
>CAZFCX010000116.1:588-2433 GCA_964517825.1 uncultured Bdellovibrionales bacterium | reverse complement strand
CCTCGCTTTCCGCCGCCGCCGAATTTCGTGCCAACGAAGTTGGCGCGCCGCCTAAAACTTCGTATCTACATAATATCCGTGTCTACCGCCGCACGAATAACCATTTTTATCTTTATGTTCTCTTATATTACTATCGTGCTTGCTTTTTGTAAATTTTCTTCCGCAATAACTGCATTGATAAATATATTTCGGCCCGAATGACGAACGCCTTGGAGTTCTAGTTATTCCAAAAATTTTCCGAGGACGCGGAGCGGGTGTAGGTCTATTTGGATCAAACAAATATGGGTTTTCTGGTGTTTCGCCAGCTTTTGAAAGCTCAATCGGAAATTGCGGGATAAATTTTTCATCGGTATTTTCTATTGATTCTATTTTTTCCGCAACGAAACACCTAACACCTGGCTTATTTTCTCCACCGCTCTTGTTAAAAACATAAAAATATTCCCGCTCCGCGCCATCTTTCCTTTGCAAATACTTTAGTGAATACGGCTCAACAATTCTTTCTGCACCCTTGTAGCGAATTTTCAAAAGTGTTTGTTCTCGTCCCGCTTTCATTATTGGCGTTCTCAATTCGGGGCCGAAATAAGCAAACTGTGCAAAGCCATTGTCGGGATAAATGCCGAAAAGTATTTCAAGGTCAGCAACAAACAAGTTTATCGCTTCGTCCACTCCGAATAAAAATTGTTTAGCACAAACAACTGTTTTATCCCAGTAATCCCTAAAATAATCAAAAGGCGTTTTGCACAAAATATTTTTCAGGACATGGGGATTTCTTTCAAAAATTGTTTTTTGGACAAAGGTTTTAACAACTTCCTCTTTGTTTAATTCACCGCCCAAAAGTTTTATTGAATACGCATAGTCAAATAAATCAGGCGCGTGCTGTCTTTGTAAAAGACACTTTAATTTTGTAGCGATAATTTCTTCAAGTTTCATACAACGAATTTTGCAAGCAACTTGATCTGCGTCTGAGTATGGGTGAATTAAATCAACTGTCTGAATTGGCAAGAGAACTTTATCAAAACGAGTAATATCCATTGAAATTCGGATTTTGATGTGTTCGGAATTTCCGTAAAAATCTTTGAAATAAATTCTCGCCTCATAAACTTTTAGCCCAGGAATTGGCGCTTCGGTTGCTAAAAACTTTTCTTCAATTTTATTGTCTTCTTTAACAAAAGAAACTCCGGCTTTTTCTTGGATAAAATCGCAAACTTTGTTTATTTCATCAAGCAAAACATTTTGTGCAATATCGCCAGGAATTCCAAAATCCAAATCAGAAGAAAAGCGGGTATTTTTGAAATACCCTTTTCGTAAGGCATTTCCGCCTTTCAAAAAAATAGAATCTTTAAGACTGCTTGAGGTAAAGATTCCAAAAATCAGCCAACCAAAAACATAATCACGCTCAATATTCGCCTCGTGAATTTCAAATTCTTTTGCTTTTGATTCAATTTCATTTTTGGAAATCATTCAATTTAGAGTCCAAGATCGCTCATTTTCTTATCAATAAGAGCAGATCCTTTTGATTCGCGTGGGAACGAGCCGTCTGCGTTAAAGAAAGTAATCTCTTTGGCTGGATGATTTGCTTTCTTCGGAAACAATGAAGCAATTTTCTCAATATTTGTAAAAGGTTCAACTTCTATCTCTTTTCCTTCAATTTCAGCAGTATGAGCATCAGGTGAGGAGAGCGATTTTGTGTTTGGCTTTTTCTTCAAAATTTCTCCTACTTCTGTGGCCGCAATTTGCCAATAAGTGCAAAGTGCTATTTCGTGTTCAGCAGTTGTTCCTTCGTGATATTTTTCAAGGTGTTCCAATAATTCTTTTGAGCAATCCCACAGGCCGTCATACTTTAAG
>CAZFCX010000116.1:0-566 GCA_964517825.1 uncultured Bdellovibrionales bacterium | reverse complement strand
TTTCCCTCAAGTTTTCCGTATAAGTGAGGATAATCTTTATACTCCTCTTTCTTTTTTGCTTCCCATTCAGCATCAAACTTTTCAGAAGCGACTTGATCTATCTCGTTCTGTTTTTGACGATAAATGCGCCACAGTATATAAGCTATTACGGCTAATAAAATGTAAAGTAAAGTCATAGGTTTATTTTATTAAATCGTCAACGCTAATTTCTAGTGCTTTGGCGATTTTTTTAAGTGTATCAAGGGTAGGGTTTTGATTCTTGCCCGCCTCAATTTTGATAATTGTATTGTTGGCGACATCGGCCAATCTCGCCAACTTTTCTTGGGAAAGCCCTTTGGCTTCCCTTAACTTTCTTAAATTTTTGGTAATGTTTGACATAACTTATATCGTAGTAGTAGAATTAAAGTATTAGGTTATATTTCCTTTCAACTACTATAATGCTACACCAAAAATTAAGAAAAGTAAATAAAGGGAGAAAAATTGTTGTGTGCGCACGGGTGGGCGGGGCAAACATAACTCCATTATTGGCGGCGCATTTCGCAAAGCGAAATACGAAATTCGGCGGC
>CAZFCX010000115.1:0-2454 GCA_964517825.1 uncultured Bdellovibrionales bacterium | reverse complement strand
TCAGCCGGAAACCACCTGATTGACGGATCAAGTATTTGGAATTTATCTTTGGGAAAATTTTTGTGTAAAGCCATAGTATTAAATATTAACCTCAATAACCTTGGTCGTATCGTTGCCAAAAATATCGATCACTTTAATCGCGATTTTTATTTTGCCTTTCTGAGCGTCTTTGAAAGCAGAAGTTAGCTCAAGCGATCTGTCCTTTTTAGTTCTGAACGATTGCCATTCGTTTTCAAAAATATAATTTCCGGTCCATTCTTCTTTTTCTTCGCCTGTTTTCTCATCAACGACTCGAACAATTTCCTTTTTACTTTCAAACTCAAAATCAACCGACCAATAATCAATCCAGTCGGTCCATTTTTTCGTCAAAACTTCTTTTTCAATAATATCCGTTTGTTTGTCTTTGGAAATTTTTATCACTTGGCCGTTTTCAATCACAATCTTGCTTCCGCCGGATTGCAGTTTTTCTTCTACTTCGCCGGTGTTGTCTTGATTATAGAAAACGGAAAAGTCGGTCAGCTCAATCGCTACTTCTTTGGAATTGCCTCGTCCGCGAATAATTGGCTTCACACCAATATAGGCGACATCGTAAAATTTAACCTGCCCTTTTTCTACCGCTTTTTTATCAAACACTTCGCGAGGGATAACCTTGAATTGAATATCAATGCCAAGCTTTTTGGCGCCTTCAAAATCAAGTCCCATTTCATAATCAAACCCCAAAACATCGGCTTTGGTGATTTTCTTTTCTTTGCACTCGCTAATTATTTTTTCCAAAAAGTTGTTCGTTACTGGTGTATCAATTTGTCCAACCGCCACCAATCTATCTCGCTTCTTGCCGACAAAAGAATTAAAAGAATCTACCGGCTCGGCTTTGTAAGCGGATAAAATAAGTTTGATAAATTCCTTTTCTTTATTTTCCCGCTGGATTCTTTTTTCTTCTTCGCGCAAGTTTTCATTCACACCCAAAAACTTTTCCCGTTCGTATTTGCCGATGTTCAATATCTCAAATGCTCGAAAATCATTGCCTGCTTTTTTCAGTTCTCTTTGCACGCCAATCATTCTTTTGCGGGTAGTGTGAATAGAAAATCTGCCCAAATCCGAGCCAATCCATTTTCTACCCAATTTTTCCGCTACTGCTAAAGTCGTACCTGAACCGCAAAAAAAGTCGGCAACGAGATCACCTTCGTTCGATGAGGCTCTTATAATTCTTTCTACAAATGCCTCGGGCTTTTGCGTGGGATATTTCACAGATTCATCGTGACTCGATACAACAATATTGAAATCAAAAATATCAGTAGCGGGTTTGCCCTCCTCATTCATATAAGTGTTATATACTCTACCGTCCGCCATTCTATTTTCTTTATAGCGTCGTCCATCTTTATCGACTTTATTAAAACGAGCAAGTGTCGTATCGGCAAATTGTTCAAACTGTTGATTAAATTTATAATTATCTGATTTAGAATAGAAAAAAATTGAATCATGTTTTCTTGCAAAAAACCTGTTTGAACTTGCTCCTCCACTATATTTCCAAATTATTTCATTTCTAAAATTATCTTTCCCAAAAACTTCATCTAAAACCAATCTTAAAAATCCACTCACTCTATAATCACAATGTACATAAATACTACCGTCATCAGCCAAAAGGCCGTGCATCAGTTTCAATCTTTCATATATCATCGCGATAAAACTATCCGCGCCCTTGCCCCAAGTATCACGGTAAGCGATTTCTTCAATCACCGACGGCTTTTTGGTAAAACTTTCCTCACCGATTTCGATATTCATCGAAAAATCTGCACCTACATCAAACGGCGGATCAATATAAATCAGTTTCAACCCACCTTCGGCTTCAATTTGTTTTCGCAAAGGGCCGTTTTTAAGCGATGATAAAATCAGTTTGTTATCGCCCCAAATGAGTTTGTTTGACCAACCTTTGATTTGTCTGCCAGAAGTATCAAAAAGAGTGGTTTGTGCTGTGATTTTTTCCTCGCTTCTTGGCTCGTCAATATGTTCAATCGCTTGAAAAGGCAAAACCATATTTTCAACTTCGTCAGTTTTTCCGTTCCACAAAAGCTCAACTTCTTTGTCCGTATCAAAAAGTAAAAATCTGTATTTTTCCGGCAATGGTTTGCCCGATTCTAAATACTTGATTATGTCTCTTTTTTCGTTGTCGGTTAAGTTTAGTTTATTGCTCATAGTTTTATTTCATTAAATCATCAAGCGAAACGCCGAGAGCGTCCGCTATTTTTTTGACTGTATCAATAGTGGGATTGGGGGTAGAACCAGCTTCAATTTTGGCAATCGTATGAAAAGCTAAATCTGCTTTTTTAGAAAGCACATCTTGAGAAATACCGAGTTTGTTTCGGTATTTTTTTATATTGTCCCCAATTGTGGATTTTTCGTTTGACATATTCGTATAGTTTTACTATTATAGATGTATAGTATTAAAATAATCAC
>CAZFCX010000114.1:0-2541 GCA_964517825.1 uncultured Bdellovibrionales bacterium | reverse complement strand
GAACTTCATTTTGGGCCAAAAGCGGGCTTCCCTCATTTTTAATTGGACTGTTTTCGTTTTATTTGTTATCATATTTATGAAGGTTTAAATAAGCACTCATACTAATACTATCATACTTAGGAAACTATGAAAAGTCAAAATAATAACGAAACCATTGGGGATAAAATAAAACAGCTTAGAAATAAGCAAGGTTTAACGCAGGACGAATTGGCAAGAAAAGCCGATCTTCCTTATACAACGCTTACTAAAATTGAGAGCAATGTGATAACCAAGCCGACTATTCAGACCGTAATGAAAATCGCCAAAGGTTTAGGTATCGGACTTGACGAGTTAATGAAATAACTATGACATCAAAAAAAAATAAAATTAAGTTTATCGATTTTTGCGCAGGGATTGGGGCGGGTCGTCTTGGCCTTGAGAATTTAGGTTTGAGTTGTGTCGGATTTTCCGAGATAGATAAATATGCCGAGAAGACCTATCGAGAATTTTTTGGACAAGAGGAAAAAAATCACGGCGATTTAATGAAAATAGATCCAAACGACTTGCCGAGTTTTGATTTAATGATTGCTGGATTTCCTTGTCAGTCTTTTTCTGTTATCGGTCAAAGAAAAGGAATGAACGACCACCGAGGACAGATTATTTATGGCTTAATCAAGATAATGAACGCAAAAAATTTGCCATATTTTATTTTAGAAAATGTCAAAGGATTGGTAAATCACGAGGGGGGAAAAACCTTAAAAATAATTTTAGAAGAATTAGATAAGGCGGGATATAAAGTTTATCACCGAGTTTTGAATAGCTTGGATTACGGAGTTCCACAAATGCGTGAAAGAATATATTTTGTAGGCATAAGAAAAGACCTCGTGAACGGTCATAGTTTTGAATGGCCAAAACCGGTTTTCCCGCCCGATGTGCAGGATTACTTGATTGATGAAAGCGAGATAGAATTTAACGAAAAAAAACGAGCTTACGAGACATTTTTGAAATATCTAAACAATAAATACAATAAAGGTTTGTTTACGATTGAAAAATTGCTCAAAGAGGATTATCTGGTTTTAGACACAAGGCAATCCGATTTGAGATTATACCGAAACAAAGTTCCAACTTTACGAACGGGACGGCATGGCATTTTGTATGTCCGAAACGGAAAATTTAGAAGATTATCTGGTTTTGAATCGTTGCTTTTGCAAGGATTTCCAAAACATTTGAGTGAAAAAACAAAAGGCAAAATCGCCGATGTTTATTTATTAAGCCAGGCCGGTAACGCTATGACCGTAAATGTAATTGAGGCGATTGGCAAAAGTTTGCTTAACTATATCAGCAAATATGAATAAAAATGATTTAGTAAAACTTGGTTCGCAAACCGCAAAAGGCGGATTTAGAAATGAGGACGATATCGTTCGAAAATTTAACGATTGGAAAAATGACAAGGACGCTCAAAAATGGTTGGGAATAATGGGTTATCCGATAAAAGAAATTGAAAAAGTGGAAGCGATGAAATTGCATGGCTATAAAACCGATGTTCAAGTGCAAATAACGATTTATCTTAAGAGAGCGATAGCCGCCGAAAATTTGTCAATAAAATTGGTTAGCAATCCGCAAGGATATAATCAGATAGATAAAAGGTGGGTAGATAAATATGTGGAAATGTGGGAAATTCCAGCGGATATAACCAAAATTTTGAAAATTTTTACAGGTGAGCTGTGCCCGACAAAATCGGGTTGCAGAGATAAAAGACGAATGTTTTTGAACGAAATGGACGAAAGCGATCAAAAGAAAATCATTGAGTATTTCACCAAAAACAAAATTTTGGTTGTTTCCGATATTTTGAAAGGCAGAGGAAAATTTTCGGCGGGCTGGATGTTGGTCGCATTGGTCGCTAATGGCGAAAGCAGTTGGGTTTTGAAGTCAATAAATCACGCTATGAATGTTTTTGCCGACGGCCCAGTTAGAATTACAAAGCAAGGCAGTTTAAAAATCGGAAAAATCACAATGCAACGAAAAGGCGGAGACGCGGGGCGAGATTCGGCAAAAATGTTGCAATTCAAAATTAACCCCGTCGAGCTTTTCGCAAATTGATTATGTATGGACACAGTGTCAAAACAAAAACGAAGCGAAATAATGTCTCGGGTGAAAAGCAAGGACAGTAAGATAGAAACATTATTTCGCAAAGAACTTTGGGAAACAGGTTTTCGCTACCGCAAAAATTCAGGCAAATATTTCGGAAAACCGGATATTGTTTTGCCGAAATACAAAACAGCGATTTTTATTGATTCCTGTTTTTGGCACGGGTGCGAAAAGCATTGTCGCATTCCAACTGCTCGCAAAAAATACTGGACAGCGAAAATAGAAAGAAATATCGTAAGAGACAAAGACGTTTCTAAATACTATAAAAAACAAGGATGGAAAATATTTAGGATTTGGGAACATGATTTGTCAAAATCAAAGAAAATTCTTGCGGATATTTCAAAAATAAGGAAAAATTGAAAAGAATTTGCCGCCAAACTGGGCGAAGCCCAGAGTTCCGCTAAAAGCGGAACG
>CAZFCX010000113.1:1499-2605 GCA_964517825.1 uncultured Bdellovibrionales bacterium | reverse complement strand
CGTAATGTGTTGGCTGCCAAATTAGGCGACCAGATTGTCGGACTAGCTACACCCATCACCGAAAATACCTCTTTGGTGCTTTACACATGGAACGATACCGACGGAAAAGATGTCTTTTGGCACACTTCGGCACACATCATGGCAGCAGCAATTGAACAACTCTATCCGGGGGTTAAGTTCGGAATCGGCCCCGCCATCGAAAACGGTTTTTACTACGATATCGATTTTATGAATTATACTATTTCTTCGGATGATTTCCCCGCAATTGAAGCTAAAATGCAGGAAATTATCGCGCAAAGACCGAAATTGGTAAAAAGAGAAGTTTCTAAAAAAGAGGCACTGGACTATTTTACCCAAAAGGGAGATGAATATAAAATAGAGCTGATTCGTGATTTGGAAGATGGAACCATCACATTTTACGAAAGTGGATACTTTGTGGATTTGTGCCGCGGACCACACCTCTTTGATACGGCCCCCATTAAAGCGGTAAAATTGCTGAATACTGCCGGAGCTTATTGGCGCGGTGACGAAAAACGCAAACAGTTGACTCGTATTTACGGGATTACATTTCCTAAAAAGAAAGAATTAGACGAATACCTGACCTTATTGGAAGAAGCCAAAAAAAGAGACCACCGCAAATTGGGAAAAGAGATGGAACTCTTTACCTTTTCACAAAAAGTGGGTGCCGGTTTGCCGATTTGGTTGCCTAAAGGTACAGCTTTGAGAGAACGTTTGGAAAATTTTCTGAAAAAGGTGCAAAAAAAACACGGATACCAACAAGTGATTTGCCCTCATATCGGAAATGTTGAGTTGTATAAAACTTCCGGCCATTACCAAAAATACGGAGCAGATTCTTTCCGTCCCATTTCCACTCCTCAGGAAGGCGAAGAGTTTTTCTTAAAACCTATGAATTGCCCCCACCATTGTGAGATTTATGCGTCAAAGCCGCGTTCATATAGAGATTTGCCATTAAGATTGGCTGAGTTCGGAACAGTATATCGCTATGAGCAAAGTGGCGAATTACACGGATTGACGAGAGTTCGTGGGTTTACGCAAGATGATGCACATATTTTCTGTACTCCCGATCAATTGAAAGAGGAGTTTTG
>CAZFCX010000113.1:0-1489 GCA_964517825.1 uncultured Bdellovibrionales bacterium | reverse complement strand
TCTTATACATATTCAAAGTATTGGATTTTAAAGATTTTATAGCGCAGGTTTCGTTGAGAGATCCCGACAATAAAGAAAAATATATCGGCTCGGATGAAAATTGGATGAAAGCGGAAGCGGCTATTATTGAAGCTGCTGCAGAGAAAGGACTCAATACGACCGTGGTAAAGGGTGAAGCTGCCTTTTATGGCCCTAAACTGGACTTCATGGTGAAGGATGCTATTGGTAGAAAATGGCAATTGGGTACCGTTCAGGTGGATTACAACTTGCCGGAACGTTTTGAACTGGAGTATGTAAGTCCCGACCAACAGAAATTGCGTCCCGTGATGATTCACCGTGCTCCGTTCGGCTCTATGGAACGATTTGTTGCCGTATTACTTGAACATACCGCCGGAGAATTTCCGTTGTGGTTAACTCCGGATCAAGTTATTATATTGCCGATTAGTGAAAAATATCAGGAATATGCACTGAAAGTTAAAGCACTCCTTGAAGAACAAGAAGTGAGAACACTCATTGACGAACGTAGTGAAAAGGCCGGCCGCAAAATCAGGGATGCGGAAGTGAGTAAAATCCCGTTTATGATTATTGTAGGAGAGAAAGAGGAAGAAGCCAATACAATCTCTGTTCGCGAACACGGAGTAGGAGATTTAGGTAGTATGAGTGTTGAAGGATTTGTTTCCTTGCTTCAAGAAAAAATCAAAAAAGAACTCAAGTAACCTGATTTTTTTCATAGTTTAATTTAATTGCTTCGTATCTTTGGGTACGAAGCAATTTTTTTTTATTGTTGTCCGGTAAAAAATAAAAATAGAGAAAAATCAATAAAAAGTGCTTGATAATTAAGGACACGATTTTATTTTTGAAAAAGCAAGCCCCCTAATCAAAAAGAGTTAGTTGCTTGGCAGAGCGGGTGGTATTTTTTTGCCTTGATTTTTTGGTACTTTTGTATCAAGACAAAAGGACGAAAAGAAAAATTATCCTTAGAAACTTATGGTTGCTAATTTTCCTTGACTTCGAGAGAAGCTTCTCTCGGACTCGTGGGAAGCTTCTCTCGGACTTATGGGAAGCTTCTCTCGGACTCATGGGAAGCTTCCCGCGGACTCATGAGAAGCTTCCCGCGGACTCATGAGAAGCTTTGTTTCGATAGCGATCTCTTTTGAAAAAACGATAAAAGAAGGAACATGGGAAAAAACGGACACACTAAAAAGCATATCCGTTGAGATAAAGTGATTTTGGGTTACGGTTCCGGAGTTATTAAAACAAGCCATGAATAAAAAAAATAATTCGTGTATTCGTGGCCATAATAAATAATTCCATAGAAAATGAAAGCCACGAATGCACGAATAAGAGTGGGGAATGCCATTGGACTTTCTGGCAATTTCTAATTTCGAACTTCTAGTTTTGTAAAATTGGAACAACCCCTTTGCCCTTTCGACCGCGTGAGGTGCTTAGGCGGAAAGCCCGTAAAGACGGGAGGCGATGTGGACGCTGC
>CAZFCX010000112.1:2095-2641 GCA_964517825.1 uncultured Bdellovibrionales bacterium | reverse complement strand
AAATGTTAGAATTATTAACAATCCAAAAACCGACAAATGTATGTGTTTAAAACACACTGCTTCTTTGCATTTTGTATTTCCTAAAAGCTAAAAGCTAGCAGCTAGAAGCTAATTCGTGTTCCACGCTTTGGCGACAGTTTGCACAATGCGGGAAGATGTCACTCCGGAAGTTGAGCTTATTTTAGAAATCACTTTTTTAATTTCACTTTTATCTATATTATTTTTTCTCAGCAGTTCGTCAATTTGGGGCAGCAGCTGCTCACTTAAAGAATACTCGCCAAGCCACTCCAAACTATCAACAACCTTGCTGTTGTTTTTGAGAGTTAAAGTTATTCTATTGCCGTCTAGAAAAATAATTAGGTTCATAAATTTTAAATTATAAATTTTAAGTTTTAAATGAATTTCTTAATTTCTTAATTTTTAAACATTGAATCATTTTAATTTGAATTAAAATTTAAAATTTAGAATTTAAAATTATTTGATTTTGGAAAAATCAAATCCCCACGGATCTGTTTTTCTGCCTGGCGCAATGTCATCATGGCCTAA
>CAZFCX010000112.1:0-2085 GCA_964517825.1 uncultured Bdellovibrionales bacterium | reverse complement strand
ATGGAATACTGTTTCTTTAGATCACTGATAAGATGATTTAGCGCGGCATATTGTGCACTGGTAAACTTGCCATCTTCGGTGTTCATCATTTCAATGCCGATGGAAAATGCGTTCACGCCGGTTCTGCCATCCGGTACCTTGCTCTCTCCTGCATGATAAGCAATATTTTTGTCCGCGACCAGTTGATATATTTTTCCTTCCCTATCAATCAGATAGTGCGCCGCCACTCCGTATTGTTTATATTCATTAATGAGTCCGCTGACACTGAATGGATCACTGCCTAGGGCATCATAGGAAGAATGAATAATGATGGTGTCAATTTTGCGGCCGGAAGATTTCTCAAATCCCCAAGAAATAAATTTATCTATGATTTTCTCGATGTTTATTTCTGGCTGCTTGTCATTTGTCTCCGTATTTTCTTTTCCCTGATTACTGTTCACTGCATCTTGTTCGCTATCTACTGTTTCCTGTTTATTATTCGTTGTTCCTTGTTCGTTGTTTTCTGTTTCCTGTTCATTGTTCACTGTTCCTTGTTCACTGTTTATTATTTCTTGTTCATTGTTCACTGATCCCTGTTCACTGTTAACAATACTAACGGTTTTTTTCTCAGAAAAAAAAGCACAGCCGGAAAAAACCGCCACAAATACAGCACAAAATATAATCATTATAATTTTATTTTTTTGCATATATACAACATCCATTATATCCTAGGCAACTATATAAAGTCTAATTTTTTTGTCCTTCCGTATTGTTCAACTGGCCTGTCCATTGCTTATACAGCGGATCGCTGGCGTTAGGCAAAGCAATGCTCATGGCTCCAGCCACCTGCCCTCCGCCAGTTTCAGGAGCAGGAACATATTCCACCCGTTTTTCCACTTTTTTTGGATCAGCCTTATTGGCTTTTTCTTCGGATATTTTTTTGCCATTTCTATAATAGGTGACTTTGGCGATCATATTTGTCGAAGCTCCGGCTAGCTGAACATCTTTTTTTTCATTTCCTTTATAAGTATCATACGCCACAAATGTTTCGTTCGGCTTGTTCGCCAACACTTGCTGCATAAAATCATTCCAGATCGGCGCCGCCACAAACACACCATCAGCGCCGGCTTTCATCGGACGATTGTCGCTGTTGCCCGCCCAGACACCGACTGCGATTGAGGGAGTGTAACCGACCGTCCACGCGTCGCGAAATTCAGAAGTGGTTCCGGTTTTGGCTGCCACTGTTTTGCCCACGCTTTCCAAGGTCAAAGGACTCCGCGCTCCGAAAATCGGCGTGCGCGCTTTGTTGTCGGAAAGAATTGAGTTTATTTTCCGCGCCACCTGCACATCCAAAATTCTCTCGGGAGAAACATTTTCCTGAAACAAAACATTGCCCCGAGAATCAACCATTTTTATGATTGGCTGATATGGAACTCGCAAACCTTCGGTGGCAAAAACCGAAAAAGCGCTGGCCATATCCAAAAGTTTGACTTCCCCGCCGCCCAAAACCAATGATAAACCATAGCGCTTGCGATCATTAAGCGTGGTTATTCCCATTTTGTGCGCCAGATCAATGGTCGAGTCGATTCCAACCAGATAAAGAACTTTGACGGCCGGCACATTGAGCGACATGGCCAAAGTGCTGCGCATCGGCAAGAGGCCATGAAATTTTCCGTCATAATTTCTTGGAATATACGGACGGCCTGATCCATCCGGACCAAAATTGGTGCTCGCGTCTAAAATTTTCGTTTCCGGCTGGTAGCCTTTAATAAAAGCAGTAGCATAGACAAAGGGCTTGAAAGCTGAACCTGGCTGGCGCGGACTCACCGTCACATTAACTTGTCCGTCAATCGATTCATCATAAAAATCCTTGCTGCCGACCATCGCCAAAATATTTCCGTCTTTTGGATTCACAGCGACCAAAGCCGCGTTGGTGGCTCCGCGCGCAATATTTCTCGTCGCGCCGCGCGCCACTGTGTCTTCCGCAATTTTTTGCATATCATAATTGAGCGAGGTGTAAATTTTGAGTCCCTCTGTTTCAATAAATTCTTTTCCGTATTCCTGCTCCAATTTTCCGAGAACAAAAAACACAAAATGCGGAGCTTC
>CAZFCX010000111.1:2017-2681 GCA_964517825.1 uncultured Bdellovibrionales bacterium | reverse complement strand
ATCGGCTCGCCTGCGGCGGCCTTTGGCCACGATCGGATCAGCCGCGGCACGTTATATGAAATATGCTTTTCTTTTTACGGCTAACGCCTAACACTTTTCTATAATGAACAAATTTTATTTTTTATTTATTTTAAGAGGGGGGGGTATATGGTGTTTTCTTCGCTCCTCTCGTCGCTCAGAAAACGATTTATTTATAAGGGGAAATAAACTACAATAACAACAACTTAAATACTTATGGAAAATATTACACTTCAAGAAAAAGACAACAAAATTTACAGCCATATCCGCAAGAAATGGCTAATTCGCACACCGGAAGAAATTGTCCGTCAAAACTATCTTTTGGTTTTGATTAATGAATACGGCTATTCTTTAGATCAAATTGACGAAGAGCTTGCGATTACCGGCAGAGGCGCAGGCAAAGCCCGTGCTGATTTTGTTATTTGGAAAAATGCGGAAGACAAACAAAAAGCAAAATCGCCGTTGATTATTGTTGAGTGTAAATCCGACAATGTTACGATTACAAGCAAAGACTATTCACAAGGCGAAAATTATGCTCGCATTACAGACGCGCCTTTTTTCGTAACACACAACAGCAAAGAAACAAAATATTGGCGCGTTAAAAAAGACAGAATGCCCGGCTATACAGAAGAAATTGAAGACATGC
>CAZFCX010000111.1:0-2007 GCA_964517825.1 uncultured Bdellovibrionales bacterium | reverse complement strand
CCAAAAGCTGGCGCGACCGAAAAGCAAATTGAAGATTTGTTATCTCGCTTAAAAGTTTTTAAGGAAAATGAATTTGCCGACCTGCTCCACTCTTGCCATAACATAATAAGAAACAGAGAAAAACTTGATCCGGCGGCGGCTTTTGATGAGATCGCAAAAATTTTGTTTATGAAAGTTTACGCTGAACGACATTTGAAGTCGGACATGAAAAACAATATCTTTTCGCTTGAATGGGTAGAAAGTGCCGAGAAATACACGCCTAATTATTTAACTGTTATTTTCGATCAAACCAAAAAAGAATTTGGCAAAGATAAAATTTTTGCGAAAGACGAAAAAATAAATCTTCGCGCCAACACAATTAAAGCGATTATTGAAAAACTGGAAAAATATAACCTTTCCGGTACTTCAACCGATATTAAAGGAATCGCTTTTGAAAAATTTTTGGGCAAAACTTTCAGAGGAGAAATCGGGCAATTTTTTACACCTCGCCCAATCGTGGAATTTATGGTGGAAATGGTTCAACCGAAAGAAAACGATGTTGTTTGCGATCCAGCTTCCGGTTCGGGCGGTTTTCTTATTCGCTTTTTTGAAATCGTCAGAGAACAAATTTATAATTCCGTAGATAAAGAATATCAAAGAGAAAAAGCCAAAATTGAAAAAGAAAAAGGATCATCAGAAGAAAAAAAAGCGGAAAAAATCACAGCTCTTTATGATGAACTGCAAAAGCAACTTGATAAAGAATTAAACGGCTCTCGCATTTGGAAACTTGCCAATCGTTCAATTTACGGAACAGACGCAAACGACAGAATGGCGCGCACTTCCAAGATGAACATGATCATGCACGGCGACGGACACGGCGGAATCCATCACCGTGACGGATTTTTGAATGTGAACGGAATTTTTGAAGAAAGGTTTGATGTTGTACTTACCAACCCGCCGTTCGGTCAATCAGTAGAAAAAGACGACACCGTTGTTGACGCGCAAATTGAAATTGATGAAGAAACGATTAGCTATTACCAAAAAATCTACGGCGACGCTTACGCCGAATCGCAAGCAAAGATCAAGGCCGCCAAAGGCAAGCCGATTGCCACCTTGTTTGACTTGCCAAAAGGCAATTCTATAAAAACCGAGCTTTTGTTTATTGAACGCTGTCTTTCTCTTTTGAAGCCGGGCGGAAGAATGGCGATTGTTTTACCGGAAGGCGTGTTTAACAATCCTTCGCTTGCTTATGTCCGCCAATTTGCCGAAGACCGCGCCTATATTTCAGCGATAATTTCTATTCCGCAGGAAACTTTTGTATCAGCCAAAGCTTTTGTCAAAACCAGTTTACTTTTTCTAAACAAATTCACCGAAGACGAAAGCAAAAAATGGCAAGAAATTTTGGAAGCAAAACGAAACGCTATATTAGCAGAGCAGGCAAAAGAAAGAGCGAAACAGGAAGAAATTACCAAAGACCGCAAAGCCGGCAAGGAAGCGAAAAAAGAAGCCAATGCCAAGCTCAAAGAGCTTGATCAATTCTTGCACGAAGAAAGCCGAAAACAAGCGCGCGCTGATTTTGATTATCCGATTTTTATGTGCGAAGCCGAACATGTCGGCATTACCACCACCGGCGAAGAAGACCAAAACGAATTGCCACAAATTGCCGAGGAATACAAAAAATTTCTGGCTGATCCGGAAGGCTTTGCTTCTAAAACGAAATAATTATGCAGACAGTCATTACACAATACAAAGATTTGACCCGTTGGGATATAAAAAACTATTTATGGCTTTTTCGAAGCTCTTTTTCAGTTGAACCTTTGGGAAGCTATATTTATGAACACTCTGAAAAAGAAAAAATCGGCGATCAAGCAGACAAAGAATTTCCTATTTTAGGCGTTACCAATAAAATCGGCGTTTATCTGAATGAATATGTCAAAAGCGAAAAAATAAATCAGCCATACAAAAAAGTAAAAGGCGGTGAACTCACCTACAATCCCTATCGTGTGAATGTCGGCTCAATCGGTATTG
>CAZFCX010000110.1:0-2718 GCA_964517825.1 uncultured Bdellovibrionales bacterium | reverse complement strand
TTTTCGCTTCAATTTTTTGCTGGAAAAGATCAATCAGTTTTTTGTTGGCTTCAACAATTTTTCTTTCTTCCTCAATTTTTGCAACAATTTGTTTTTGAGTTTCGAGTGGCGGCAAATAAAATGGGCAATCTAAAATTTGATCCATCCTCAAATTAGTTTGACTTTGATGATTATCAAATTTTAATAAGTATGGATTGCGATTTAATTGAAGATAGAGAAAAGCGGGATCTAATGTTTTTAATTCTTTTGGCCTAAATAAACCAATTCGTTGATTGAGTGTATATGTTTCATTTTTATCAATCAAAAAACATTTAGCTAAAGCTTTTCCATTCGGGACATCACTCATAACCATAACCACATCGCCAATATTTAATGGCTTGAGAAAATTGTTAGTATATTTCTTAACAATGCCGTCAGACGCTATGAATTTTGAATTGATAACTACATATTTCCCGTTGTCGGTTATATGCCCCTCGTGCGCCTTCCCGTTTTCAAAAATACAAACATCACGCAAGCTGTGCGTTTCCCAGCTGGTATCTACCTTAAAACTTGGTTGCCAACTTTCAACAACTGCATATGCACCGTCTATCACTTTTTGATAATCGTCTAATTCAGATACAATCTGTTTTTGGATTTCCAACGGGGGGATAGGGATTTTATATAAGCTCCTAATTACACTCGGATGAGCTTTGGCAACCCAGTCAAATTTTTCGTGTTGCCATGCTTCGTCTAGAAGATAAAATAAATATTTTGTATTAATTTTATCCTTACTTACAACTCGAAGCCACCCACTTACATTTGTTACAGAAAATTTATGTCGTGGGCGATAGAAAAAACGTCCGCCACCATCAACTGACCATGTGATTAACTCCTCATCAAACATATATTTCCCATATTGACCAAATTCGCCATTTCCTTGAGAAGAAGACGAATAGACTGGAAAAACACCCGGGTGCGCTTGTAAATCTTTTTTAGAAATGACCTCGCCACGACCCAAAATAATATCGTTAGTTTTTTCTAAAGATTCCAATGTAAAGACAGGCCAATCACCATAAGAAACTGCCTTTTTCGTTCTGTGCGAATCCCCGGTCAGGCTTGTAGTGTTATTTTCTAAAATTTTTTGTTTTGAAATAGTGTAATATTTTTCTTCGTCAAAACTTGGCTGTTTTCCATTTTGTAAACCTTCTCGGTATTTTTTTATAATCTCCAAAGCATTCGGTAAATCGTTTTTATCAATCGGTGATGGATTTGTATTGAGAGAAAAGCCATGATTCTCTATTTCATAAAATAGTATTTGATCTGGCTTAAGCGTTTTATCTATAAGTAGAATACTGGTCTTTACTCCAGAATAAGGTTGGAATACTTGGGCCGGAAGTGACACAACACACCAAAGTCCATTTTCTAAAAATAGCCTTCTTATTGTTTGGTGACCTTTGCTTTGGTCATAAATTATTCCTTCCGGCACGATTATCCCCATTCTGCCGTTGAAATTGAGATGGTGAACCATATACTCGCAAAACAAAACCTCAGTTTTGTTGGAAGTGATTGCAAAACGAGAATGTCGGCGCGCACCGCCTTTTGGCGTGATAAATGGCGGATTGGCGACAATAATATCAAAAGTGTGTTGCCAAAGATTCTCGTTGAGAAGCGTGTCGTTTTCAGAAACATTTGGCACTTTCAAGCCGTGCAAATATAAGTTAGCAAGAGAAAATTTCACCATTAACGGCTCCATATCCCAGCCAAAAATAGTTTCGTTATAGAGTTTTTTTGTTTGTTCAGGATTAAGTTTCAATCTGCCTTTTTCGTCTGTGTATTTTTCTTTGAGGTAATTAAAAGCGGCAACCAAAAATCCTGCCGTTCCGCAAGCCGGATCGGCGATTTTTTCGCCAATGTTTGGATCAACGACGCGAACAATGAAATCAATAATGTGGCGAGGCGTGCGGAATTGTCCTAATTCATTTTGTGTTCCTAAAATCGGCAATAAACTTTCGTAAAAATCGCCTAAATCCAAACCATCGGAAAATTTGTCGTTCAAATATTGCAGAAAAGAGCTTAAAACTTTTGGCTCAAGAATTTTCAAATAAGAGCGTTCAAAAACTTTGCGAACAGTTGCGTCGATGTGGGGGTTTTTGTAAAGCGACTCAACAGCTTCGCGACACTCTTTGACTAATTCCTCGCCACTATGGCGCATTAAAACATCAAAATGGTATCGCTCCCACGCACCGGTAAAAATCAATTCCTTTGAACCGATACGAACAAGGTCATCATGCTTTCTTGAAAGTTGCTTCAAGAATAAAAACAATGTGATTTGCTCTATTTGATCGGTTGGCATTGCCACCTTGCCAACGATTATTTGGCGTAAGTCGGCAATAACTTTATTTAATTCTTGGGGTTTAGTTGACATAGGCAATATTGGATTCTTTTATATAACTAACTACTTTTTCCACTTCGTCACGATTTATTCTGCCGACAGGGACAATTCCGCCAAAAGTCTGATCATCAAGCACGCTTAAATTACCTTTTTCAAGCGCGTGGCGATAATCAGGGTTAGTAAGGTAGCATTGATAAATATTTTCAAAATAGTTCAGTTTTTCGTAAGGTGTGCCGGAATAGACCAGTTTAAATTCTTCAAAACCCTCGTTCATTCTGTCGTATTTATCCGGCAAGCGTTCAATGAAACCCGCGGCTTTGCGCAAAAAATCAGCAAGACCGTTTGAG
>CAZFCX010000109.1:0-2746 GCA_964517825.1 uncultured Bdellovibrionales bacterium | reverse complement strand
CTTATCAAACAATGATTTAAGAAAAATCAAAATTCCGCTTCCGCCGCTTGAAGTCCAAAAAGAAATCGTTGAACAGATTGAAGTCAAACAAAAAGCCATTGAAGCCGCCAAAGCGGTGATTGAAAATTTAGAGAGAGAGAGGCGCTATTTTGGCCAGTCGCTTAGAAAACTAAAAGATGTTGAATGGGTGGAGTTAGGCGAGTTGGTTACAGTTGGCGACGGAAACCATGCCTCTAATTACCCGAAGTCGTCAGAAATGGTAGCTTCCGGCATCCCGTTTATACGGGGAGTAAATTTGATAGATCGGAAAATATCAAAATCAGAAATGAAATACATTACACCAGAGAAACATAAACAATTGAAAAAAGGGCACTTAAAAACTGGTGATGTAATATTTGAAAACAGAGGGGATATAGGAAAATTAGGAATGGTTGACGAAAATTTTGATGACGCCAATCTAAATTCGCAACTTGCTTGGCTTCGGCCAAATGACAAAATTATCTCTCTCTTTTTACTTCATATTTTAGGGTCAGACTTCATGCAAAATACAATAAAAAATACGCAACAAGGCGCAACTCTTAAGCAATTTACTATTAAGCAACTAAAAGAATTAAAAATCCCGCTTCCTACGATTAAAACACAAAAACAACTCGTTGCTGAAATGGAAGAACAGGAAAAAATTATTGAGGCGAACAAAAAACTTATCGGGATAATGGAACAAAAAATCAGCGAAGTTTTAAATGAAATATAGTTATGTTTATCAAATCCCTGACAATCAAAAATTTTCGCTGTTTCGGAAAAGGAACGGACGAAAAAGGGACAGCGATTAACTTCAATAATGGCCTAACCGCTTTTATTGGCAGAAATGGAAGCGGCAAAACCACTATTCTGGAAGCTTTGAATTTTTTGATTGGCTCGGATTATTTACCGACAAAAATTAGCGAAAAAGACTTTAACAGCGAGGCAAACAACATTAAGGACGAGATTGTAATTGAGGGTGAAACGGAAAAGCCTTTTTTCGCTACTCTCGATGTCCGTTCAAACACAAATCAGCTAGAAACAATTATTATTCCCTGCAACAAAATCAAGCTCACAATTAAGCGGCGAGAAAGACCGGAAAAGGTTTTAGACGATCCATTTGTCATCAATAAATATGTTTTACCGATTGTCGGTGAAATTAACGAAGGAATTTTTGAAAAAGACGAAAAAGCGCGCAAAGCGTCCCGGATTAGCCAAATCAAGGAAGGTTATACCGTTTTTTATAAACTCAAAGACGGGCAAGAGCGTAATGCCAAAGTAATAAGTTATCAGCTTACCTACAACCCAAATCGCCTGACAAAATGTCCAAAATCTTACTATCTCTCAAAAGACCGCGATAATGATGTTTCCGGCAATTATTCCCTTATTGCGAAAATTTTAACCGATTTGCATTGGAAATTTAAGAAAAAGCAGACAGGCGGTGAAAATACCATTTCAAGCGAATACGATACTCTTGCTAACTCATTGCGGGGCATTGTGGACGAAAAGAACATATTGATTAATGGAATAAACGAAAAAGTAAAAGCGATTTGTTATGATGACAAAAATTTCCAGATTGATTTTATTGATATTGACCAGCCCTACAAATCGGCTTTTATCGCAAAAAAGGAAGGCGAAAAATTGCTTTTGCCCGACAATCTCGGCTCCGGTTTTAACATCTTGATTGCTTACGCTCTTTTTGCTTATGTCGCCGACCAAGAGAAAATCCCTATTGTTTTGATTATTGACGAGCCGGAATTGCATATGCATAGCGACTGGCAAAAGAAGATGTATGAGGTTTTTACCAATCAGGCCGACTTACAATTCGTTTATTCCACTCAATCTGAAAATTTTATCTCGTTGAAAAACTGGAAACAAATCCGCTCAATTTCCAATTTCCAAGTTTTTCCGAAAGAGGAGATTTTACAAGAGCAAATCACCGCAACAGATGGACAACATGGGACAAGAGCGGATTATCTTGACGACTACGCGGCAAAAAATTTGCATATTAGCGCAATTTTGCGAGAGAATCTTGAGCTATTTTTTGCCAAAAAGTGCGTTTTGGTAGAAGGGCCGTCGGAGAAATACGGCCTGCCAAGACTTTTGGAACTTTCCGGCTGTAATATTGAAAATTTTTCCGTTTCAATAATTCCGGCGTGGGGCAAAACGAAAATCAAAAATTATCAAATGATTTGTAAAGTTTTTGGCATAGATTACTTTACGATTTATGACAATGACAACGCGGAAGACGACGAACCGACAAACGAAAATACAGCGATTGAAAACAACGCCGAAAACGGAAAGAAAACAAAATTTTCAACAAGTTTTGAGGAGAAACTTGGAGTAGCCGGAGACAACAAGTTTCAAAAGTTGGTGAAAAAGATTGATGAATTAAGTGACACAAATTCGCTGGATCAAGAGATTAAAACTTGTGTGAGCAATCTAAAAACCTTTATTGAAAGCGAAGATTCTGATAGAATGTGATTAACTAACCCCACCCACCGCCCAATTTGAAGTTCTGCCGCCGTCCGAAAAAATTGCTCTCGGGCTTCCAGCACTGAAGGCGCGGCAGGGGTGAGAAGCGGCCCGTTCCTGCGTCAGTAGGAATACAAAAGCCTGCAAAGATTGCCCTTTTTTTAATTGGCGCGCACAAGATTCTTTTTCAATTAAGGAATCAATTTTTGCAATAGATCATCACTATCTTTAGCTTGGTGTTGTGTCATTACGT
>CAZFCX010000108.1:0-2793 GCA_964517825.1 uncultured Bdellovibrionales bacterium | reverse complement strand
CGGGCAAAAAGGAAGGGGGTTGGGGGGAAGGAATTTTTGCCCGCCCTCGCTTTTCGCCGCCGCCGAATTTCGTATTTTGCTTTGCAAAATGCGCCGCCATAATTGGAGTTGTGTTTGCCCCGCCCACCCGTGCGCACACAACAATTTTTCTCCCCTTAAACATATGTATCATTATAATACAACATTGCCTAATAATGCAACAAGGGCTATAATGTTAATAACTATATGGCAGAAATATCAACAAAACTTGGTAAAAACTTAAAGCGGATAAGAACCGCTAAAAAATTGTCACAAGGCGCAATCGCCCGAAGTTTAGAAGTCCACCGAGCTTATATTAGTGGGATTGAAAACGGAAAAAGAAACCCCACGCTTGCGACAATTCAGAAATTAGCCGAAGCTCTTGGAGTTTCGGCAGATGAGTTGTTAAAATAATAATCATTATGGAAAGTTTTGAAAAACAATTTAATCAACCAAATTCGCCCGAGAGCAGAGAAGAGCCAAAAAACCTTTTACTTGAAGGCCCTGAGTTGGTTTCGCCAGAAGAAGAAAGAAAACAAGAGGGCGAAATGAGTTTTTCTTTTTCTTCTGATACGAGACGTTATTATCTTGGCCATAAAGACGGCAAGCCGTTTTTTATGGTTGAATATTTTGATTCTTTGCCAGACGGATTAAGCGAAGAAGAAAAAGAAAAGTTTACAAAAGAAACAAGGAGGCAGTGCGAAGTTGAAAAAACGGTTTATGTTTTAAAACATGGCGAAGTGCCAGAACCAAAAGAGGAAATGGAAGAACCCGACCCAAGTCAAAGCAAAAAATATCGTGTTGCTCCATCTAGGGATTTTGAAAGAGGGATGATTAACAGTTTTTTTGCTGATGACGCGAATAAACAAGTTATGAGTGAAATTTTATCAAAGCGCTCAGGATTAAATCCCGAAGAAATTTTACGAATAGTTGAGCAAACTTTCGAAGCTTCTCGTAAGCAAGATCGCGAAGCGGTTCGCACTCTTTCAAGTCGCTTTTCAAAAGAAGTCGCAGAAAAAATTAGGGCTGAAATTAGAGAACGAATGTTGCCCAAACCGCAAGAGATGGAGATGGTGCAGTTAGTTGAAATTTTGAAAGATAAAAAAGTTTTGTTTTACACTGGCGCGGGGATATCAATAGCAAGCGGAGTTCATAGTATGGATCAATTACAAGAAACATTAGGAATTGAAATGTCAGAAAAAGTAGACGGCTTGCTCAAAAAGGCGGTTGCCAATCCGCAAGGAGTAATTGATTCATGGGAAGAATTTACAAAAGCCGCTTTTGAAAAACCAGCAACGCCCGCTCATCAATCGCTTGGCGGACTTACCCAAAAATTAAAGTCGCAAATCTTTACTGAAAATGTTGACCATTTGCAAGAAAGAGCGGGCGTAAAAGCGACGCATTTAACTGGCCCATGGCTGAAAGAAAATGTTCAGCCAGAATGGTTAAAAGATATTGATGCAGTGATTACGGTTGGCTTAAGCTATGACGACAGAGGTTTTCTTGGTTGGTATAAAGAAAATAATCCGAATGGAAAAATTATTGCGGTTAATTTGAGCCAACCTTCTTATCTCGGAAATGAAGATTTTATGTTAAAAGGCGATTGTCAAAAAGTTGTCCCTGAAATGGAAAGAGAATTTGCCGAAAAGGAATAAAATTTGGTAAATTGAAGTCAAGCGGCGCGCCAGTTTCACTGGCATGAAATTCGGCGGCGGCGGAAAGCGAGGGCGGGCAAAAATTCCTTCCCCCCAACCCCCTTCCTTTTTGCCCGCCCGAGCGTTTCGGTTTTGCGCGCGAAGCGCGCAATCATTCGGAGTTTTGTTCAAAAAATATTCGAACTTCGTCCAAAAAACACCGCCAGGATTATTTAGTATCGGATGAACCGAGTGCCTAGCTTATGCTAGGTTTTTTTGTTTTTGTCTAGATTGATTTTTTGTGATAGAATATTAGTAATAATTTGTAATAATATTTAATAAAATATGAGTAATGTAGATTTCACTCGGCAACTAGTAAAAGGCAAAATTGCTGAAACAATATTTTCTCAAATGTTTAGGGAATCTGGTAATTTTACTGTTTTGGAATTTGGTTATGAAAAAATAATTCCAGAAATGATACAAAATGGTTATAATGAAAATAATCCAATGATTGAAACGTTAAAAACTGCTCCTGATTTTGCTGTTATTGATAGAGATAATAGACAAGTTAAATTAATAGAGGTTAAATATCAACGAATATTAAGTTCTTAATATACACTAAACGCAGCTATTAGAATGAGTAAATCTTGGAATCCGTCTTATTTATTTATTACTACCCTAGATGGCTTTTATATGGATGAAATAGCTAATATTATAAAAAATAAAGGGAAAATAGCTAAATTTAAACATTCAAAAATTAGTAATGATTTACAAAATGATTATTTAGAAATATTAAAAAAATTTGAACAAAATAATTAATTATATTCTTTATACTAAGAAAAGATTTTAGTATTTTTAATTTTATTGTTTTCAAATAAATACTTATGAATGAGAATAAAAAATATAAAAAAGATTCCGCCGGTTTTTTAATGATTGATGATGTTCCGGTTGTAAAAGATAGTTTTAAGATTGGGGAAATGGAAGATCTTTTGAATAAAAGTATTAATGATTTTTCTACTATTAATTATATTTATGTAATTTCTCAAGAAAATAAATTAATTGGAACTATTTCCATTAAGGATTTATTTGGATATCCTAAAGAAATGTTGGCCAAGGATTTAATTTCATCCGAATTAGTTAG
>CAZFCX010000107.1:0-2797 GCA_964517825.1 uncultured Bdellovibrionales bacterium | reverse complement strand
AAAGCGGTGATTGAGAATTTAGAGAGAGAGAGACGCTATTTTGGCCAGACGCTTATAAAAATAAAAGATGTTGAGTGGGTAGAATTGGGCGAAGTTTGCGAAATCGAAAAAGGAACATCAATTACAAAAGCAAAAATCACTAACGGCAATGTTCCGGTGATAGCTGGCGGACAACAACCGGCTTATTATCATAATCAAAGCAATAGAAATGGACAAACAATAACAATTAGTGCTTCTGGCGCTTACGCTGGGTTTGTAAATTATTTCGAGACACCGATTTTTGCTTCAGATTGTACAACAATCAAAGCAAAAAATGAAAATAATTTACTCACTAAGTTCGTTTTTTGTTTTTTAAAAACAAGACAGAAGGATATTTACAAACTCCAAAAAGGAATGGGGCAGCCACATGTTTACGGAAAAGATTTGGCAAAAATCAAAATCCCGCTTCCGTCTCTTGAAATTCAAAAACAACTCGTCGCTGAAATGGAAGAGCAGGAAAAAATTATAGAGGCAAACAAAAAACTTATCGGGATAATGGAACAAAAAATCAGCGAAGTTTTAAATGAAATTTAATTAATATGCGATATCTGATCAATGATAATGGAACTCCTTTTGATTCCACCGAGCTTCAAACCCTACGAGGTGAATTGGACGCTTTGACTGACAATGAGCGTACTGAATACCGAAACCAAAACGCCTCGTCTATTGCTCAACATAAAGCGATAAAGTTTTTGGTAGTTTCCGGTCCCGGAACTGGCAAGAGTACTTTATTTAAAAACAAGATTAGTTATTGGCTGGGGAAATATTCAGCATCAAAAATCCTATGTCTTACTTTCGTTCGGAAACTCGTTGCAGATTTGGATAACGATATACAAAGTGATAAGAATTTAACCCAAGCACAAAAAGAACAAGTTGAAGTCCACACATTACATAAATTTGCTCGCAGTATTGTTGAGCAAAATCACGGCACTACAAAGTGGCGCTTTCAGCCGCATTTCAGAATTATAGGGCAGTCTTGGAAAGATATTGTGTGGAGTGATGTTTTGGCTTTCTATACCATATTAGATAGGAATGTTTATTCTTGGAAAAATTTTGAGGAGCAGTTGCACAATGCCGATTTTGATAAATCAGTGGAGTGGCATGATTTGAAAGAAACATATTTTAAGTTATGCCGATTCTTCAATGCGGCCGGTTTTGCTGATTTAATCTTACGCGCCAAAGATGCTTTGGTCGAAAACACCGATCTTAACGAAAGCAACTATTTTATCATTGACGAATATCAGGATTTTAATTCAGCAGAGAACGCATTAATAAATCAATTAGTGGACAATCCAAAGGGTCTGCTTGTTGTTGGTGATGACGACCAGGTGCTTTATGAAAAATTAAAATCCAGCAAACCGACATTGATACGAGAACTTTATAAAAACAGCAATTACGCTAACGGAATGTTGCCTTTCTGCAGCAGGAGTAGTTTTCATATTACAAAAACAGCTGGACATTTTATTCAACAAAATCGAGAAACAGAATGTATAGAAAAAATATATCTGCCAATCAAAACGGCTGATGATAAGCCTAAGGTACAAATTATTGCTTGTGCAACTGCTCAAACTGCCGTTGACTACATAGAAAAGTTTGTAGCAGATAATAAAACAGCAATTGACGAACGAAAAGCAAAATTGACCGAGGGAGAAGAAAAAGACACTTTTCTGCTTATATTGACTCCGGCAAAAGACGTGGCCTTCTATCAGAATAAAAGATTTGATGGGGAAAAGAAGCTCGATGATCTTATATCGGAATACCGAGCAGAAAACCGTCATTTTTCAGAGGACTACTACAAGATTTTGAGTTATTACTCTTTATCCAATAATTCTCAAAACAACTTCACTTTTCGAAAAGTTTTGCATTACGAAAACATCGCGGAAGCGAGAGTGCATGAACTGATTGAAGGCGCCATGCAAAATAATCAAAACTTTTGCGATCTTGAATCCGAGGAAACTAAAAATGCAATACAAAAATGCAATGAGATTAGGCAAATTTTGGAAGCCGATGGTCAAACAATAGAGCAAAAAATAGAAAGCATTGCTCGTCATATTGCGGTAGCAGATCAAAACCAGCTCAAAGAAGATATTGAAAGAAAATCCATCAATCAAGAAGAAGTGACGGAAATTGAACACCAAGAAGAGGAAGAGGCGGAATTGGAAGAAATTGAAGTGAAAAAGATGGGAGCCATTGAATTGATAACAATAACCGGCTCAAAAGGATTATCGGCCGATCATGTGATTATAATTGGCTTTGATAATGTAAATATGAGTCGGGTAACGAAAAATGCTTTTTATGTTGCTATGACTCGTGCCAGAAAAAGTTTGCATGTCCTTACGGCGTTAAAATCGGGGGGCTCGAAGCAAACACATAATTTTTTGGAGCAATTGCCAGATGAACACACTGAATATTACAGCTACAAAAAAAGTAACCACACAAAAAATCAATTACAAGGAAAACAAGGATTTAAGAATTATCTGAACAATCTTAATTCGGTTTCGCAATGCAGACGATAGATTGAGGAAATTGATTTTTTGCGGAATAATTCAAATACTAACCCCACCCACCACCCAATTCGAGGTCCCGACGCCATCAGAAAAAATCGCTGGGGATTTTCAGCGGGCGAAATTTAATTTGCAAAATCCAGAGGATTTTACTCAAAAAAGGTTCGGATTTCGTCCAACAAACACTACCATTGAAATTAAAAATAAAGTAGATTGCGGATTTAAAAATTAAAAGCTTACTTACAGAAATTAGC
>CAZFCX010000106.1:0-2879 GCA_964517825.1 uncultured Bdellovibrionales bacterium | reverse complement strand
ATTTTATTCAGATCAAAGGACGAGGCACAAGAAAATTCACTTTTGAATATACCGACGAATACGGCGAAAAGCACAAGGCAAAAAAAGATCATTTCAAATTTTTCGATTTCTTCGCCAACTGCGAATACTTTGAAGAAAAATTTGATTATGACGAAATTTTGCAATTGCCTATCAAGCAAAAAGGAACTGGCGGAGAGGGACCGATTGGCGTTGATATTGATGAATTTGAAACCTTTAATCCTGACAAAGTAAAAACGCTTACTGAAACGCCTGTCGGGATTGAAGGAATGAAAGTTGATCGCAAACTTTTTGAAAAAGCCCGTGAAGAATTGCAAAAAGACACGGAAGTAAAATCGGCGGTAGAAAACGAGCAATGGGACAAAGCCGTGCAAATAATGCGCGACAAATACGAAGACAAACCGCAATTATTCCTCAATCTTGAAAAAATCCGCAAGAGCGAAAATCTTGATCGCCGTATTTCTTGGCGTGAATTTTTGGAACGAGCTTTTGGCTTGATTGATGTTTTCAAATCCAAAGACGAAAAACTGGAAGAAGAATGCGAAAAGTTTATCTCAATCTACAAGCCCGAAAGCAAATATGTTCCGCATATCAAAAATTATCTGAAAGCGTATGTTACGGACGAAAAATTTCGCGAGATTATCAACAAAAAGCAATTTGCGGAATTGAATGTGTACGCTGGATTTACAATGTCGGAATTTAAGGAATTAAACGGCTGGCGGGAAACTGTTCCTGAATATGTGAAAGACTATGTTCCCGTCAATGTTTATATGAGGTAACCAAAAAATACTATGCTTGATCAAACTACAAAACGAAAACTAGACTCTGCCCGACAAATTCTTGTCGGCAAAGTGCCTGATCCAAAAGCGCAAGTTGAGCAAATCACGACCGCTCTCGTCTATAAATTTATGGACGATATGGATAAGGAATCGGAAGAACTTGGTGGAGAGGCGAAATTTTTCGCCAACGGATTTTCGCAATACGCTTGGACGAAACTTCTGGACAATAAACTTTCGGGGCAAGAACGCCTTGATCTGTATGTTCAGGCAATTACAAATATGTCGAAAAATCCACATATTCCGCAATTGTTCCGAGATATTTTCAAAGGCGCGTTTTTGCCATACAACGACCCTCGCACGCTTTCTCTTTTTCTCAAAGAGATCAACGAATTTAATTACGAACACAGCGAAAATTTGGGCAATGCTTTTGAATATCTGCTTTCTATTCTCGGAAGCCAAGGCGACGCGGGACAATTCCGCACGCCTCGCCACATCATTGATTTTATCGTCGAAGTGGTTGATCCGAAGAAGAACGAAACAATTCTTGATCCCGCTTGCGGAACGGCTGGATTTTTGATTTCAGCCTACAAGCATATTTTGAAAACCAATAAAGAAAAACCGCTCACACCAGACGAAAAATTGAAACTCATGAATAATCTTGCGGGCTATGATATTTCGCCCGATATGGTGAAATTGGCGCTTGTGAATATGTATCTGCACGGATTCCCAGAGCCAAAAATCCACGAATACGATTCGCTCACGAGCGAAAAGCGTTGGGACGAAACTTTTGATGTGATTCTCGCCAATCCGCCGTTTATGACACCAAAGGGCGGAATAAACCCTCATAAAAGATTTTCTGTTAGTGCCAACAGATCAGAAATACTTTTTGTTGATTATATAAAAGAACATTTAAACATTGGTGGACGTGCAGGCATTGTAGTACCAGACGGCGTTGTTAATGGCATTACAACCGCCTCAAAAATTCTTAGAAAAAGTTTATTGGACAATGGGCTTTTTTCTGTTGTTTCTTTGCCCGCTGGTGTATTTAATCCTTATTCTGGTGTTAAAACTTACATATTATTTTTAGACAAAGACCTCTCCAAGCGTTCCGATTCTATTTTGTTTATTAAGGTTGATAATGATGGTTTTGATTTGGGTGCAAATAGAAGAAAAATTGAAAAAAATGACTTACCCTCCGCCGTCAAAGCAATAAATGATTATAAAAATAAACTGTTAGCCAAACAAAACTATCAAAATATCTCAACCAGCAATTTTGTAAATTTGGTTAAAAAACAAGCAATTCTTGATACTAAGGATTGTAATTTATCAAGCGAAAGGTATCTTGAGCAAGAAATTTCAAAAAATAACAAGTGGCCTTTAGTATTGCTTGGAGATGTTTGTGATTTTGAAGGCGGAAGCCAGCCACCAAAAGCAAAGTTTGTGTATACCTCAAAAGACGGGTATATAAAATTTATTCAAATACGAGATTTTGGCGACAATGGAATCGATACTTACATACCTATTTCGCCCAAAAATAGATTGTGCAAAAAAGATGATGTTTTGATAGCTCGGTACGGTGCTTCTTTAGGGCGTATTTGCACAGGATTAGAAGGTGCGTATAATGTCGCGCTTCTCAAAACAATACCTGATGAGAGTAAAATTTTAAGAGAATATTTATATTATCTTTTGAAATCTTCCTTTATTCAAAACAGAATAATGCAACTTGGCAATAGGGCGGCGCAGGCAGGTATACGCCCAGATGATTTAAAAGCTACTAAAATTTTCTTACCCTCAATTGATGAACAAAAGAAAATAATAATGAGCTTTAAAAAAGAAGAAGCAGAGATACAAAAATTAAAGCAACAAATAAAATCACACGAGAATAATATTGATGAAGCAATTGAAGGTTTGTGTAATTAAAATCTTATGAACGACGATAAGCCAGAAAATCAAAACATCGGCTCTGACTGGAGAAAATGGGACTTGCATGTGCATAGCCCTGCTTCTGACGGCTTTTCTGGAACTTTCGATCAGTTTGAAACTCAACTTAAAAACGCTGATTGTGATGTTATTGGGATAAAT
>CAZFCX010000105.1:0-2910 GCA_964517825.1 uncultured Bdellovibrionales bacterium | reverse complement strand
AAAAATCCGCATATTCCGCAATTGTTCCGTGATATTTTCAAAGGCGCGTTTTTGCCATACAACGACCCTCGCACGCTTTCGCTGTTTCTCAAAGAGATCAACGAATTTAATTACGAACACAGCGAAAATTTAGGCAACGCTTTTGAATACCTGCTTTCTATTCTCGGAAGCCAAGGCGACGCGGGACAATTCCGCACACCTCGCCACATTATTGATTTTATTGTTAAAGTGGTTGATCCGAAGAAAAACGAAACAATTCTTGATCCCGCTTGCGGAACGGCTGGATTTTTGATTTCCGCCTACAAACATATTTTGAAAACCAACAAAGAAAAACCGCTCACGCCAGACGAAAAATTGAAATTGATGAATAATTTGGCGGGCTATGACATTTCACCTGATATGGTGAAATTGGCGCTTGTGAATATGTATCTGCACGGATTCCCAGAGCCAAAAATCCACGAATATGATTCGCTGACAAGCGAAAAGCGTTGGGACGAAACTTTTGATGTGATTCTTGCCAATCCGCCGTTTATGACACCAAACGGAGGGATTGTCCCACATAAAAGATTTTCTGTTCAGTCTGGTAAAGCAGAAGCACTTTTTGTGGATTATATTCTTGAACATCTAAATATTCGGGGCAAAGGTGGCATTGTAATTCCTGAGGGTATTTTGGAAAACTATACAAAGGACTTTGTCAAAATCCGAAAAATGCTGATTGATAATGGACTTTACGCAATTATTTCTTTGCCTGTTGGCACTTTTAATCCGTATAGCGGAAACATTAAAACAAGTATTGTCCTATTTGATAGAACGGTGAAAAAAGATAGTATTCTGCATTTTCAAGTTGATCATGACGGATTTGATTTAGGCAGAAATAGGAATCCAATAAAAGAAAATGATTTGCCAGAGGCAAAGAACACAATTATTGAATTTAGAAATAATAATAAAAAATCAAAATCAGATAAAATCGTTTACTTAGATAAAAATAAAATTCTAAATTCAGAAGGATTATATTTGAACAGGGTTTCTCACCAAGAATCGAAAATCAATGAAAATTACCCGTTGATTGAGTTAGGTAAATTGTTCAATTTAGAAAAAGGAACATTACAAAGCTTAAAAAATATCCCTGGGGATTACGATTTTATTACCGCTTCAGAAGATTGGAAAACACACAATGAATACAGTCATGAATGTGAAGCAATAATTTTTGCAATGGGTGCGTCTGGGTCTCTTGGAAGAACTCATTATGTTAATGGAAAATTTATAGCAAGTGATTTGTGTTTTATTCTTACCCCAAATGACGAATATCGTGGGAAACTTGATCTGCATTATTACAACAACTATTTTGTTTTAATGCGAGAAGAAATTATTAAATCACTTGCAAGAGGTGCTGCAAAAAAAGCAATCAACCAAAGAAATTTCAAAAAATATAAAGTTCCATTTCCAGATTATCCGACACAAGTAAAAATCATGAGGCAAGTAGATGGGTTGAATGACGAGATTGAAGAAAATCAAAACAAGATTGATAAACTTCAAAATTCAATTCAAGGTTTGAAAGATAAAATTAGAGATTTAATTTTGTAGAGGTTATGATCAGTAAAATCTCAAAACTCAAAGACTTCGGCATATTTCATGATTTTACTTGGAAAACAGAGCTTTCTGATTTCAAAAAATTCAATTTGATCTATGGCTGGAACAGAAGCGGAAAAACAACCATTTCCCGCGTTTTTGCGAGTTGTGAGAAAAAATGTACTTACGACAAAGATAAATTCAAACAATACCCCGCTATTTTTGACGAAAGCGGTAATTTGGAAAGTGAGGGAGAGTTTGAAATAAAAACTGATGACGGAACGACTGTAAAAAATACTGATGTTGCAACAAATGTTTTGCCAATAAAAATTTTCAATCAAGATTTTATTGATGAGAATATTTCTTTTGATCCTTCGGATTCATGTAATCCAATTATTTATGTGAGCGAGGAAGACATTGAAAGCAAGAAACGACTTGAACAGCTGAAGCAAGATAAGATTACTCTAGGAAAAACATACGAGCAGGCAAAAAAAGACAAGTCGGCAAAAGAAGAAACAAAAAATACATTTCTAACTGGTTTGGGGCGAGAAATCGCGAACATTCTTTTTGACAAATCTTATAACAAAACAAAAGCAGAAAACAAAATCAATACTATCGGCGTTGATAATTTTGCCGACAAAACTTTATCTGACGAAGACAAGAAAAAATATGAAGCAATAAGCAAAAGCGAAGCAGGCAAAACGCAAACCGCGTTTTTAGAATATAGTTTCCCTTTTTCATTTAATGGTGAAGTTGTTGATAGTTTTCAAAAGATATTCGAAAAAATCGAGGCTTTGCTTGGCAAGAAAGTTGTGTCGGAAACGCTTGATAGACTAAAAGATGATCAGGTTTTGAATAATTGGGTAAAGCAAGGTTTTGATTTACACAAAACAAAAGAAGAAAAAGAAAAATGTTTATTTTGCCAAAAACCACTAGAAAAAGATTTTTTGGCTACACTTTCAAAACATTTCAGCAAGGACTACGAAGATTTGCAAAGCGCAATTGCAAGTCTAAAAAGTGAAATTCTGAAAATAAAACGAGTAGAGATTGCGACAAAAAATGATGATTTGTATCCTGATCTGAAAGACAAATATACGAGCAAAGCAAAGGAACTTAACGAAGCTCTCAAAAAAATAAACGCTTGGATTGACGAAGCGACAAAACCACTTCAAGAGAAGTACGACAATCCACTTGCCAATATTTCAAGCCCTGCAAAGCCAGAAGATTTTTTGACTTCTTACAATGGTGTAATTTTGGAATTAAACAAAATTATCAATGAGCATAATGAAAAAGCAAAAAATCACGCAAACGAGGTTTCGAGCGCCCGCGAGAAACTTGAAC
>CAZFCX010000104.1:738-3020 GCA_964517825.1 uncultured Bdellovibrionales bacterium | reverse complement strand
CTTCTTTAGTTATTCACCACACTGTTTAGTATAGAGCCTTTTTTATTTGCCATGCTTATTTTTATTGCCTATACTTAGAATGAACATTTACGTTTTGTTAGAAACAATTATATGACTCAGCAGCTGTCTTTGGAAAACATTTTAAAAGAGCTTAAAACTCCCACTACCGAGAGGATCAAGTTGATTACGGAAGCGTATAATTTCGCGGTGAAAGCTCACGCCGGACAAAAACGCGACAGCGGCGAAGATTATGTCCAGCATCCCATCGCAGTAGCCAAAATCCTCGCTCAAATGGGCATGCGTTCGAAAACTATTTCAGCCGGACTCCTTCATGACGTGGCGGAAGACACGCCAACTTCCCTGGAAGAAATTGAAAAAAAATTCGGCAAAGAAATTGCCTGCATGGTGGATGGCGTGACAAAACTGGGCAGAATAAAGCTGCGCGGATCACATGAAGAATATTTTTTGGAAAATTTGCGCAAAATGTTCATGGCTATGGCAGCTGACATCCGCGTTATAATAATCAAATTGGCTGATCGCTTGCACAACATGCAGACACTGGAATACAAGCCACCGGAAAAACAAATCCGGATAGCCCGCGAAGCTATGGAAATTTTCGCTCCCATTGCCAACCGCCTTGGAATGGGAGAAATAAAAAGCCAGCTTCAGGACATCGCTTTCAAATACCTGGACAGGGAAAATTTTGAAAAGGTGAAAGAGCTGGAGGAAATAAATTATAAAAATAAAGAGGTCTATGTGAAACAGGCCATAAAAGAACTCAGCGAAGAAATAAAAAAGGGAGGCATCTCTGTCATTGAAATTGACGGCCGAGCCAAAAGCATCTATAGCCTCTATCTAAAACTCAAGGAATACGATATGAATATCAGCAGAATTCATGACCTGGCGGCAGTCCGTATCATTGTTCCCGAAGTGGCCGATTGTTATGAAGTTTTGGGCATTGTGCATAAAAAATACCGCCCCATGATAGGCCGCATTAAAGATTACATTTCTCTGCCCAAACCTAACGGATACCAGTCAATTCATACCACGGTTTTCGGTCCGGATGGAAAAATAATTGAAATTCAGATCCGCACCCAAAAGATGCACAACGAAGCCGAGTTCGGAATAGCCGCACATTGGATATACAGCGAAAACAAAAGCAAAAAAAACTGGAAGGATTATATTTTCAGGAAAAAACAGACTATTCCGGAAAATGATATCGTTTGGGTCAAGCAGCTGCGCCAATGGCAAAACGAGATTGGATTGGACAATGAAGAATTTTTGCAGGGCCTCAGGATTGATTTTTTCAAAAATCACATTTTTGCTTTTACGCCCATGGGCGACATCATTGACCTGCCTGAAGACGCCACTCCTATCGATTTTGCCTACGCCATCCACGGAGAAATTGGCAACCATGCCACCGGCGCCAAAGTCGGCGGCAACATGGTTCCCCTGGATTATCGCATTAAAAACGGAGACGTTTTGGAAATTCTGACTTCCAAAGACCGCAAAGGTCCGAATCCCGATTGGCTGAAATTTGTTAAAACTTCCGTTGCCAAATCGCACATCCGGAGAGAAACAAGAAAGGAAAATATCAACACTATTATAAAATAAATTTTTTCGTTTCTGGCAAACAAAAAACAATCTGCGAAAGATTGTTTTTTATTTTTGTTACTTAACATGTTAAGTAACAATTTTTATCTTCCCTGTGAAATTTTTTTCAGAAGCGTTTCCAAATCTTCTTTGGAATAATATTCAATGACGATTTTGCCGCCGTCTCCTATTTTGGAAATTTTCACTTTGGTGCCCAAAATTTCAACAAGCGCATTTTCCAGTGCTTTCATCTGCGGATCAATATTGACTTTACGCTTGTGAGATTTTACGGAGATTTCCTGGGTTTTTTCTTCAATCTGCCTGACTGTCAGGTTGCTTTTTAAAATCAACTCGTAAAGTGCTCTCTGTTTTTCCGGATTATCCACTGAAAGAATGGCTTTGGCGTGGCCTTCGGTTATTTTTCCTTCAATCAACCCTTTCTGGATTTCCACCGGCAAATTCAGAAGGCGGATTTTGTTGGCTACCAGACTTCGGCTCTTGCCCATTTTTTGAGCAACTTCTTCCTGTCCCATTTGAAATTCATCGATAAGTTTTTGATAGGCCTTGCCTTCTTCGATTGGATTAAGATCATGCCTTTGCACATTTTCCACGATTGCCAATTCCAGTTTTTGCATTTCATCGGCTTCACGCACAATGACGGGAACTTTTTTAAGTCCCAAACGCTTAGC
>CAZFCX010000104.1:0-654 GCA_964517825.1 uncultured Bdellovibrionales bacterium | reverse complement strand
ATGGATTTTTATAGATTGCGCCAAGTTTTCCATTTTTTCGTCATCAAACTGTTTGCGTGGCTGGTGCGGATTGGCGATAATTTGGTTGACATCGATTTCTATAACAAATTTGTCGCCGCGAATAGATTCGTCTGCTCCGCCAATAATGCGGCGGGAAAAATCATCCGCTTCTTTTTGCGCCGGCTGTTTATTAGGAATAAGAGATGACAGTCCCCTGCCAAGACCGAATTGTTGAGCCATAGTTTTACTAATTACTAATTTATGTACTAATATACTAATCCAAATTCACTATTCTTTTGTATCTAATTCCATTTTTTGTAAAATAAATAAGGATGCCCAATTTAAGCTTTGCTGCTCTCAGATAAGCATATAATTGATCTATATCTTTTTTGGAAAAATAATTTTTTTGTTTGAGCTCAATAACTATTTTATTAAAAACCAGAAAATCAAAATAATAATAACCAATTTCTTTTCCTTTATAATTCACTCTGGCCTTCAATTCTTTCTTGAATGGAATCTTATCTTTAGTTAGTGCATCAGCAATAGCCTTTTGATAGAATTTTTCCTTAAACCCATAACCCACACCGTTAAAAATCTCAAAAATCAAACCGATAATTTTATAGCATTCATCTTTATAAATTAAATCTGTTCTAA
>CAZFCX010000103.1:0-3071 GCA_964517825.1 uncultured Bdellovibrionales bacterium | reverse complement strand
AAACACTCCCATTTTTTCTTCTTCCATATGTTCCGGAATGTCTCCCCCGCGATAGGCTATCAGAGGCTTCCCGGAAGCCAGCGCTTCAATCGCCACGATGCCGAAATCTTCTTCCTGCGGGAAAACAAAAGCTTGGCATTCAGCATAATATTTTTTCAGCTCTTCATCATCAACCCGGCCCAAGAATTCAATGGTCGGTCCGGCCATTTTTTTAAGGCGTTTCATTTCCGGTCCGCGCCCAATTATTTTGAGCGGCAATCCCATTTTATGGACTCTGTCGGCGCTGACCTTGTCCCAAAGCCGGATATAGTTCATGGCAAAAGGTATGAGCCTTTTTACCAGTCTTGGAAAATAGAAATCGCGCGTATATTTCTGGCAATCATCCCAGGCATAGCGCATCGGCGTGTGCATATAGCAAATATGCAAAGTTTCCGGTCCGGTAGTAATGCCTTTGGCGTAGCTGGAGGAATCCGAAACCACCACGTCGTATTGCGAAAAATCAAATTGTTCAATCGCCAGCGGCATAAGCGTTGGAAAAATCCGATGCCACTTTTTGGCAAAAGGAAATTTTTGGAGATAGGAAGTATAGATGCGTTTGTCGTCAAAAACACCATGCACTGATTCTTTGTTATATATGATCGTATAAATAGGCGCGTAAGGATAAAGTTCCGTAAGACACTCCAAAACACGCTCGGCTCCGCCGAACTGGACCAAATAGTCATGGACAAAAGCAATCTTCATACAGCTTATTAGGCATTAGCTTCTTAGCTTGCCTACCGGCAGGCAGGCTTTTTAGCTTAAAAAATAAAAATTGTAGATTGTAAATTTTTATGCTGTGACCCTTAGGTCAATTAGCATGAGTTGCACTTTCCTGTTCCCGTTCCATTCGTCTTTCTGAATATTGCAAACGATGTCGACATTATCCCCTGTTTTAATATCAGCATATTTTTCATAGCCGTTGAAACTGATGGCTTCGAAAATTTTCGGAATCCCGCCTCGCGTCGACGAGCGGTCGTTTCCGCGAGTCGAGGCGGGTCCTTTGGCTGCCAAAAATAGTTTCACATGTTTGTTGCCGTTGCCGACTGTTCTTTTTTCCTTAATTTCCAATTCCCGCACCAAAAATATCGGCTCGGCATTACCTTCTCCGAAAGGCTTAAGCTTTTCCAATTCTTCCGCCAATTCAAAATTTATATCCTGAACTGAAACTTCGGCATCAATTTTTATTTCTTCGGAAAGATCAACGTCTTTGAGTTTTTTGGAAATAAGCTTGTCTATTTTTTCATAAAACTTGTCCAGATTTTCGTTTTTGACGGAAACTCCGGCCGCCTGCGAATGGCCGCCGAATTTTTCCAGAAGCTCTTGGCACTCACTAAGCGTTTCAATAATGTTTATCTGCGGAATGCTGCGAAAAGACCCTTTGCTAATATCTTCGCATTTCTGAAAAACCGCTGCCGGCTTATTGAATTGCTGCGCAATTTTTCCCGCCACCAGGCCGACAACGCCCATGGAAAAATGCTCATTGATAGCAAAAATGAATTTTTTGTCCTTATAGATGTTTTGCGCCATTATTCTGATTTCTTCAGCCATTTTTTCCGTAATTTTTTGTCTTTCAGTGTTATTGGCTTCCAATTCCAAAGCGAAATCGCGAGCCCGAGCAACATCTTTTTCCACAATAAGATCATAAGACAAATTGGCGTGATTGATCCGGCCAGCCGCATTGATCCTTGGCGCTATATAGAAAGAAACTTTTTTTGTATCCGGCAAAGCGCCTTCAGTGATAATTATTCTGCCCACTGTAAAAAGCTCTTTAAGTCCAACCCTTTTTGTTTTGGCCAGCACCATCAGGCCATATTTGGCAAAAAGCCGATTTTCCGAAACCAGCGGAACACAATCCGCGATCGTGCCGATAGCCACCAAATCCAGCAGCCATTTTGTCTGTTCGATTTTTTCAGGCATAAACTTCTGATAGAGCGCCTGCACAACCTTAAATGCCACGCCGACTCCCGCCAAGTCGGCAAACGGATAGCCGGAATTCTCCATGTGCGGATTTATAATCGCATAAGCCGGAGGTACTTGAATGGGAATATGATGGTGATCGGTAATTATGACATCCATGCCTAAAGAATTTGCTTTTTCAACTTCTGCCAAACTGGTGATGCCACAATCAACAGTTATAATGAGTGAGACATTTTTTTCCTTGAACATTTCAACTGCCTCCATATTCATGCCATAACCTTCCGCTCTTTTGTCCGGAATATATACGAAAGATTCCAAGTCAAGCAGATCCAGTGTTTCTTTGATGATTACCGAAGCTGTTATGCCGTCTGCGTCATAATCCCCGAAAATAGCCACACTTTCTTTTTTGTCCCGAGCCTTGCCTATTCGCTGGACAACTTTTTCCATATCACAAAAAAGAAACGGATCATTGGAATCAGTTTCATAATCGGGGGAAATAAATTTTCTTATTTCATCTTCAGTTTTCAGTCCGCGGGAAAATAAAAGTTGTGTTATCAGCGGACTTGGTGAAAGTGAGAAATTTTTTGGAATTTTATTGTCCTCATTAATCGACCATCTTGCCATAACAGTTATAAATCCTAAGCGCTAAATCCAAAATCCTAAATATTATCAAAAGTTATTTGAATTTGAAATTTAAAAATTGGGATTTGTTTAGAAATTAGGCTTTAGAAATTAGAAATTTTCATTTAGCTACCCACCCGCACTTCGGACAAACAAATCTGGTTTCAAATATCCTATCTTTGCCGTTTACCAGTTTCATATCCAGCACCAATTTTTCATTGCAATCCAAACACAGAAAATTTTCTTGGAAATTAAGATCTTTAGCTATCCTTTTGGCATCCAATTTTTCCGAATCGAATTCAAGTTTATATTCGCCCCCGCTTTGAACAAAAAGCGAACCAATTCTTTCCACAACTTCGATCGGCCGGGTAATGTCGCGAATAATAAAATCTTTGGCTCCCAAAACATTAGCGCGCTGCTGGTCTTCTTCGCGTCCCATGTGAGATGAAATAACTATCGGAATATTAGCTGTCATAACGGTTTTTTTAAGCGCT
>CAZFCX010000102.1:0-3153 GCA_964517825.1 uncultured Bdellovibrionales bacterium | reverse complement strand
CCCGGCTGCCCACCCAGGCGTCGGCCTGGCGCGGCGGCAGCATGGCAAAATAGCCGTAAGACTTAAGAAATTCAAATATGTGTTGTCCAGCCTGATCCATAGGCTTATTATAACGCAAAAACAACAAAAAATAAACACCTATGCTGGGAGTTATTTGTTTCACCGACTAGAAGATTATGCTCGCCTCAAATAGCTCCAAATGAAGAAGGGTTTTAACCCTGCCAAGAAAAGAAGAACTGTATTATGATGATTTGCTTTATTTAAGCCACTTCAAATTCTTTGACAAATGTAGCCATGTACTATATTAGCCAATTTAAGCCATTTATTTTTACGTCCAAAAAGTTAATTTTATCGTTTTTTGTCAAAAAATTGTCAGAAAAATTTCAAAAAATCCCAAAACAAAAAAAGTCCAGTGACTTTTTCGGGTGGAAGTCTCTGGACAAGTGCAAAACTGAGTATGCAATGCTATTTTGCCTTATTTAAGCCTTTTCAAATTCTTCGACAAATGTAGCCTCCACTTGTTTTGCTTAATCTGAAGCTTTTTTATATCTCAGGAACAAGCCTCTCAACTACTTCGTAAATAGCCCGCAATAGCACCTGCCTTTTTCGGCAATTTCTTCTTTATGGAAAAAGCAAGGGCAGATTTTTTTCGCATCTTCTTCCTGATTTCCGCTTAGCCGCCGGCAGGGGCAATATCTCTGGCCTGTTTTCTCTTCGTTTCTCAATAATCCGTCTACTACCCTCTCAACAGCTTTTTCGTCCGGATTGAGCTGAAATCCGTTTTCTTCGGCATATTTTGAATATTTTTCAATCATTTCTTCTTTTTTATCCATATATTTTTTTGCTTTAAATTTTAGTGTCCGATTAAATGTTTTTTTCCAGCCATTCTTTGATTTCGAGTTCCGGCTTGAATCCGGTGAAGAAATCGACCGGTTCGCCATTTTTGAACAGCACCACCTTGGGAATAAGATCAACTTGGAATTTTTGGGCATTCAGCTGATTATCATCAACATTGGCTTTAAGCAAAACAATTTTTTCTTCGAATTCTTTTTCTATCTTGTCCAAAACCGGCGACAGCATCGAACAAGGTTCGCACCAAGTCGCGTAAAAATCAACCAGGGACAGCTTGTTGGTTTTCTTAATTTCTTTTTCAAAATTCTCGTCAGTTAAAATAATAGACATATTTTTTTAGTTATTAATTTATGTTTTTATTATACATTGGATGCCAATGTGTTTCCAGGAGTATAAAAAAAGAGTCTCGTAAAAAACTCGTTTTGAATTTGGTACCGCTACGGGGAATCGAACCCCGGTTTACAGGATGAAAACCTGCTGTCCTAACCACTAGACGATAGCGGCAAACTATTCTATTTTAACATTTCTTTTATTTTCTTTCTTCCAGAGGAAGATTTCCAATATTTTTCAGCTTCCCTGACGAGTTTTATGTGAACACATTTCTCAAGTATTTGCCAATTAAAATTTCCAAAGTTCTTTGTCGTTTTTACTTCTCCCCGTAAATGCTCCTTTATTCTCCTTTCTAAATTATCAGAAAAACCGACGTAAGTTTTTGTTTTATTTTCGTTAATTAGTAAATATACATAATAATATTGCATAACCTGCTGTCCCCGCCTCGCGTCGACGAGCGGTCGTTTCCGCGAGTCGAGGCGGGCTAACCACTAGACGATAGCGGCATTTATAAAACGCCTGAAACAATAACAGTGGAAAGCTTAACACGAAAAAAATAAATAGTCAAAGGTCTTACAAAAAAGGCTTAGGCAACAATAGATTAGTTCAAAAATACTCCTCTACTGGAGTATTTTTAGCGATTGTTTTTAATGCCTTGCTGCTTGGCGATTTTCAGGAGTTTTTTCTTGGCCCGATTGATCAGCGTTCCGATCGTATTGATCGGTTTTTTCAAAATATCGCCGATTTCTTCATAGGAATATTCCTGAAAATATCTAAGTTTTAAAACTTGTCTATATTTGGGCGGAAGCTTTGCCAGCGCTTCGTCGATTTCTCTGACAATTTCCATGTGCGCCCATTTTTCTTCGGGAATTTCTTCGTTGGTTGCCGTGTCCAGTTTGTCTTTTGTCGTAGCTATATCTTCCCAAGAAACAATGTAGCGTTTGTTCCGGCGTTTTAAAAAGTTTATGGATTCATTGTGCGCAATGCGATAGATCCAAGAGGAAAATTTCCGGGAAACATCGAATCTGTTGAGGTTTTTATAGGTCTTGGAAAAAACATTCTGCAATATGTCTTCGGCTTCATTTTTGTCGCCTACAAAATGAAAAATGTAGGTAAAAAGCTTTTTTGAATAGCGTTCCGTGAGATGGCTGTAGGCATTTTTGTTCCCTTTTTTCATCAGGCCTATCAGCTCAAGGTCGCTAAGATCTCCGCAGCAAACCCCGCCTTCGGAAGTCAAATTGCAATCCAAACCGGAAGGACATCGCTTGTTCTTGTTTAAAAGGAAAGATTTCTGTCTTGAAGAATGTTTCCTCACGGAAACGCGTGAAGTTTTTGAATTGCGCTGGCTTTTCATTTTCCTTGCCATATGTTATTATCGTTTAACGATTACATACGCAAACAGGCTGAAATATGCCGATGGTCTAGCGCTTCTTCCAAAGAAAACTATATATTATAATAATATCACACTTATGTCAAATATACTAATCTTGGCTATTGAAACATCTTGCGATGAAACTGCGGTCTCGATTTTAAGGATGGAAAATAATTTTCCGGTCATTCTAGCCAATGAAGTTTCTTCGCAGGTCAAGCTGCACGCCAAGTGGGGCGGCGTCGTGCCCAACCTGGCCGCTCGCGAACATGTTAAAAACATTGTTCCAATTTTTGAATTGGCTCTGAAAAATTCCGGCGTTTCCATGGAAGATATTGATTTCATTGCGGTCACGGAAGGTCCGGGGCTTATTCCCGCTCTCATGGTCGGCGCCAATTTTGCCAAGACGCTGGCTTATCTTTGGGAAAAACCGCTGATCGGAATCCATCATATTGAGGGACACATCTACGCCAACTTCGTTGGCGAAATTTCGAATTCTGAATTACGAATTTCGAATGAAGTTTTAAATTCTAAATTAAAAAATTCGAAATTTATTCAAAATTCAAAATTCAAAATTCAAAATTTTTCATATTGATGCTTAC
>CAZFCX010000101.1:2228-3191 GCA_964517825.1 uncultured Bdellovibrionales bacterium | reverse complement strand
AATCCACAATCGCAGAGAATATAAAGAAATACCGGAATAAAATCGGTGTTTCTCAGGACAAGCTCTCAAAACTTGCTGATGTAACCTATAACACGATCATCAAGATTGAATCGGGAGCGAATATCAACCCAACCATAGAAACGCTATCCAAAATCGCCAAAGCGCTTAATGTTGGCGTTGATGATTTAATCAAATAAAAATATGGCAAAAAATAACAACAACAAAATTGAACAATTTGAGAAAACGCTTTTTAAAGCGGCGGATAAGTTGCGCAAGTATATGGATGCCGCCGAATATAAGCACATTGTACTCGGACTTATCTTTTTGAAATATATCTCTGATTCTTTTGAAGAACTTTACGTAAAAATAAAAGACGGCAAGGGTGATTTCTCTGGTGCTAATCCGGAAGATCCAGACGAATATCGCGCTGAAAATGTCTTTTTCGTCCCGCAAATTGCGCGTTGGTCTTATCTTCACTCACGAGCAAAACTTCCATCAATTGGTAAGGATTTGGATGACGCAATGGAAGCGATTGAAAAAGAAAACCCTACACTCAAAGGAATTTTGCCAAAAGTATATGCTCGCCCAAATTTGGACAAAGCCGCGCTCGGCGGACTAATTGATTTGATTGGAAATATCGCGCTTGGTGATGCGGCAGCAAAATCAAAAGACTTGCTCGGCAGAGTATATGAATATTTCCTTGGCGAATTTGCCAATGCCGAGGGTAAAAAGGGTGGACAATTCTATACTCCAAAATCAATCGTTCGCATTATGGTTGAAATGATTGAGCCATACAAAGGCAGGGTTTTTGATCCAGCTTGTGGAAGCGGTGGAATGTTTATCATGAGTGAAAAGTTTGTCGAAAGCCACAAAGGAAACATTGATGATATTTCCATTTACGGACAAGAAAGCAACCAGACAACCTATCGTCTGTGCCGGATGAATTTAGCAATTCGTGGAATT
>CAZFCX010000101.1:0-2210 GCA_964517825.1 uncultured Bdellovibrionales bacterium | reverse complement strand
AAGGATCATTTTTGAATGATTTACACAAAGATTTGAAAGCTGATTTTGTGCTGGCTAATCCGCCTTTTAACGACAGTGACTGGTCGGGGCAACTTTTACAAAATGATCCGCGCTGGCAATACGGCACGCCACCGGCAAGCAATGCCAATTACGCTTGGCTTCAGCATATGATTTACCATCTCTCGCCAAAAGGTGTGATGGCTTGTGTTTTGGCTAATGGTTCACTTTCATCGCAAACAAACAATGAAGGCGAAATCAGAAAGACGTTTATTGAAAATGATTTGGTGGATTGTATTGTCGCCTTGCCAAAACAGCTTTTTTATAACACCGGAATTCCTGCTTGTATTTGGTTTATATCAAGAAAGCGTGCGGGCAATGGAGATCGCAAACGCACCGGTGAAATCTTGTTTATTGACGCTTCTGAAGTGGGTTTTATGGCCGATCGCACCCACCGCGAATTTACCGAAGAAGACATTGCCAAAATATCTGATACATATCACGAATGGCGCAAGCGCGACGGTAAATATGAGGACATTAAAGGTTTCTGCAAGTCGGCAAACATCGAAGAAATTACCAAGCATAATTTTGTTCTTACTCCAGGGCGATATGTTGGAATCAAAGATGAAGAAGATGACGGAATTCCGTTTGAAGAAAAAATAAAAGAACTGACCGCCAAACTTACCGAGCAGATGAAAGAGGAAAAGAAATTGGATGAAGAAATAAAAAAACAACTCAAAAATGTTGGGTTTAATTTGGAATAACTATGGTAGATCCAATAACTACAATTCCAAAGGGGTGGAAAATGGCGACACTGGGGGAAATTATTTCTTCTGGACGTATTTCAAATTACAATAACAAAAGACATCCTTTAAGCAGCGAAGAAAGATCAAAAAGAAAGGGTAAATATCCATATTATGGCGCGGCAAGCGCGATAGATTCCATTGATGATTTTAAATTTGATGGATTTTATTTATTAATCGCTGAGGACGGCACTGTATTTGACGGAAAATCGCCGATGCTTCAGTTAGTTAACGGCAAATTTTGGGTAAGTAATCACTCGCATGTTTTACAAGGGAAAGATATAGAATCAACAAAATTTTTATTTTATATTTTAAAAAATGTTAGTATCGCTCCCTATATTACGGGAGCTGTTCAACCAAAATTAACTAAAGAGAATTTATATAACATCTCTTTTTCTCTACCAGAATCTGAATCCGAACAACACGCGATTGCGGCAGTGCTGTCGTCTTTGGATAACAAGATCGAGTTTTTGCGCAAGCAAAACAAAACACTGAAAGCTACCGCACAAGCGATTTTCAAGGAATGGTTTGTGAATTTTAATTTTCCTGGCGCGACTGAAAAAATGATTGACTCCGAACTCGGTGAAATTCCGGAGGGGTGGAAGGTTGGAACTGTGAATAATTTTATTAAACGAGAAACCATCTCTTATCGTTGCGATCAGGATGATCTGTCGGTAAAAGGTAAAACCCCGATTATTGACCAGGGAACAAATGGACTTTATGGCTACACTGAGCGAGAACCTGATTTTCAAGCGAGCAAAGATAATCCTGTGATACTTTTTACAAATCACACCTGCAATATGTGGTTTGTAAATTATCCGTTTTGTGCAATCCAAAATGTGATCCCTTTTCGTGGTAATGATGAGTATAACATTTTCTTTGTTTATTACATGACACTTGGTCGAGTTTCATTTATTGAATATAAGGGACACTGGCCAGATTTTGAACAAAAAGAATATATAATTCCGACACCAAAAATCGCGAATGAATTTGCAGAATTTGTAAAACCTTTGCAGTATAAAATTTGGAATAACAATTCCCAAATCCAAACCCTCTCCAAACTCCGCGACGCACTTTTGCCAAAGTTGATGAAGGGAGAAGTAAGGGTTGAGGGATTTCAAAACTAATAATTATGCAGAAATTAAAAGAAGCAATTGCGGGAAAAGATAGATGGAATGGATTGAAATCCTATATTGTTTTAGTTGATGAAAATCGTGAATCAAACCCAAATGCATCATTGGACGGCGCAAAAGGTATTTTAGAATCAGTTTCAAAAACAATTTTGGAAGATAAAGGGATTCAGTATGCGCCTGATTCAAAAGTTGGTCCACTAGTAAAGAAGGCATTTGAGTCATTGCCTGTTTTTGCAAAATTATCAGATAATGATTTAGATAGCGCGAAATCTATCCT
>CAZFCX010000100.1:1662-3196 GCA_964517825.1 uncultured Bdellovibrionales bacterium | reverse complement strand
TATTTTTTGCGCGCGCGATTTTGCTCGGCTACCGCCGAGCATTTATTTTAATTCTGCCAGATGGGGTAATAACACGAACTCTCACAAAGCTTTGAAGCTTTATTAGTGGTAAATTCGACTGCTAAACTAGGGGCGTTAACAATACCAGACAACGTATAACCACCAAAGCCAGCATCTCTCGAGATTGAGAGATTACTCGCAAAAGTATTATTATCAAGCCCTCCTAATTCATTCAGTTTATTTGTTTTACCGTCATAGACAAAAACTTTTCCTTCGTTTGGTTTTCCGCTACCTCGATTATCAGCGGTAAAAAATACTTTACTCCCATCTTGGGATAACGCACTACCCAAAATGTACCATTCTCCGAGATCGGTCAGTTTCTTTTTGTTTTTCCCATCAGTGCTTGAACTCCACAATCCTTTACCCTGTTGATATACGACATTATTTCCCGCCCAACCTAAGACATATGCGTTTCCACCTTCACTTATCTGGGTTTTTTGTTGAGAAGTAAAGTCGTAAACAAAAACGTTTATCATGTCCCCAGAAAAACCAGGTGCCGAAGTGTCAAACGCTAATTTATTTGCAGATTTATTTAAATGATAAAAAATCGCCTGAGTGCTAGATGGAATTCTGTTTATTTCAGATTTTTGACCGCCGGTAGTAATTTTGTAGACGACATTTTCATCAATATAAGTTATCTCGCTATTCCCAGTCCATACAAAATCACTATTACCATCACCGCTTGCTCCCCTGGTGATGGGCATAACTGTCTCCTTGCCGGTTTGGGTATCAACAATTACATAATCAGTTTTTGTGAAATTTTGACTTACCTCATTTGTCGAAGCAAGAATAAACTTATTATCGGGTGACCAACTGTAAAGCCAACCAATATGCCCCGAGTTTGTTAATTGTTGTTTACCACTACCATCTGAATTACTTAACCAGATGTCACCACCCTCAAGTACTGTTCCTTTCACTCGAACGGCTACTTTGCCAGCACCTTGTTGTACTTGAATAGTAGGCTGTATGCTTGATGTTTCTGTTGGAGTTAACCCTGTAGTCGTGGAATTACTACCAGTCATTTCTTTATTCTGTTTTGATGCGCTTAAATAGTACCAGCCTACAAATCCAAGAAACAAAACAGTAAGTATTATTGTAGAAATCATCCAATAATTTACTTTTGGCTTTTCTGGAAGTGGACTAATCGGTGGTTGATTTACTGGATTTTGCCCAATTTGCTGGGTATTTTGATCTCCAACGTTAGTTTGATTTTCCATATGTATCTCCAAGAAAAAGTATAGCATAAATTCTGATTTCAAGTTTCCACAAGTATTGTTTTTGTTTCTCATAATTTGTATATTGTAAGTGGACTCAACTCTTACCGATTGCTATTTTTAATGGCGTATTCGGACAATTCGAGCAATCGGGTTGAGTCCACCGGATACGCCATTTGAGATTTATATAAAGTTCTTTAAAATTTTTGCGTTTTATCTTGGAGATTTTGCACAGCAAAATCTCTTTCGAGCCGACAGTT
>CAZFCX010000100.1:0-1652 GCA_964517825.1 uncultured Bdellovibrionales bacterium | reverse complement strand
CGGAGGCGCGACGGGTGGGGGCGCCGCGCCGGAGCATAGCGAGGCCGAAGGCCGAGCTAACACATTGAAGTTCGACATTTTTCGTAAACCGCCAGCCAGTAGGAATTGGAGAGAGGTCGGGAGGTAGCGCTTGGCGCTCGCGCCTGAGCGGCAAGCGCGTCAAATCCGCCTTTTTTGAAACTTGCGGACAGCCATCGGAAAAAGAAGGGAGAAAAAACGCAAAAATTAGCCTTTCTTAGAAGAAAGGCACGAGCTACCGCTTGTTAAAGAACTTTTAGGGAAACAAAATCATGATTAAGTACATCGCTTACTGCAGAAAATCAACGGACGAACCGGACAGACAAATTTTGTCTATTGAGGCACAAGTTGCTGAACTTGAAGAACACGCCGCAAAAGAAGGATTAAAGATAGTTTCTTTTATTACCGAGAGTAAGACCGCCAAGGAACCCGGGCGAGAAAAATTTGCAGAAGTTTTGGAGATGATAGAAAACGGCGAAGCCGCCGGTATTATCTCGTGGCATCCCGACCGATTGGCTCGCAATTCTGTTGACGGCGGAAAGATTATCTATTTACTGGATACTGGAAAACTTCTTGACTTAAAATTTCCTTCTTTTTGGTTTGAGAATACACCGCAAGGCAAGTTTATGTTAGGTATGGCTTTTAATCAGTCAAAATATTATGTAGATAATCTTTCCGAAAATGTAAAACGGGGGAATCGGCAGAAACTCCGCCGAGGAGAGTGGCCGAACCAAGCGCCATTTGGCTACCTAAATATCAACAAGAAAATTGAGGTTGATAAAAAGCGAGCCAAGTTTGTGCAAAAAGCTTTTCAGCTTTTTGCCACCGGCGGCTATGGGTATGCGGATATTCGCAAATTTTTCAACCAAAACAAAATTTTCAATAAATCCGCTCATGAACTGCATTTAGATAAAATCAAAAGAATTCTGACTGATCCGTTTTACTACGGAGTGATGAGATTTTGCGGCGAACTCTATGAAGGAAGCCATCCACCCCTAATCTCCAAGAAACTTTTTGATAAGTGTCAGGAAGTCGTTAAACTCAAAAGCCGTAAGGTAAAAAATAATAAATATCTATTTGATTTTCTGGGGCTTGTAAAGTGCGGCGAATGCGGCGGCGCAATTACCGCCGAAAAACATACCAAGTATTACAAACGGACAAATAGAAAAGCTGAGTATATTTATTATCGCTGTTCCAAGAAAAAAGGCGTCTGCTCGCAAAAATATATTGATAAAGAAGAAATAGAAAAACAATTAAGAGAAATTGTTTTGCAAGCTTCCCTGCCGCCGCACGCCGCTAAAAAGTTTCTTGAATGGGCGAATAAGGATGCGAATCAAGAAAAACAAAAATCAGTAGGTATTATGTCAGCTTATCAACTCCAACTCAGAGAAACAGAAGAAAAAACTGACCGATTGCTTGAGGGATATTTAGACAAAATTATCAGCCCCGAAGATTACCAAAAAAAGAAAAACGGACTAGTCGAAATAAAATCACTTCTTAACTCCAAAATAAAGGAAATTTCTCAAAACGGTGTTGAGTGGCTCGAACCTTTCCAGGGATTCGTTAACAGTGCGCTTTCAGCGCACAAAATCGCGCGCGCAAAAAATAGTTGCCATGATTTATCAATCATGGCA
>CAZFCX010000099.1:0-3227 GCA_964517825.1 uncultured Bdellovibrionales bacterium | reverse complement strand
AGCCAAATTATTATGACTTCATAGAGTGCAATATGTATGTGAACTTAGACAGTTTTTAATTAAAAATATTTGGAGTCAAGCCAACGCAAAAAACACCATTCAAGGTGTTCTGTAATATTTTGTAATTTGAGATTATTTTTTTGCAACACGAAATATAACTTTTCTGAATTCCTCAACTAAAACTATTGAAAATCCAACACTGATAATAACAACCCAATCTTTTCCATTCAAAGGGACAGTCCGCAAAACTTTTTGGAAAAATGGATTATAAACCGCTAATAATTGGAGAGCGATGACTATACCAGTGGCTCCTACTAAGAATTTATTAGTAAAGGGATTGGAAGTAAAGATTGATTTAATTTGACTTCGACAGTTCCATGCATTAAACCATTGAAAGACTGCCAGAGTCGTGAGAGAGATTGTCCACGCCTTAGACAAATCCGCCTGATAATTTTGAGCAAAAAGGTAGAGAGTTCCAATTACCATCGGCAATGCCATTGTGAACATTCGCAGAACCATTAATTTATCTACAAAAAATGCTTTGTTTTTAGTTGATTTATGATCTAAGAGATTATTTCTCTTAGGCTCCATCGCCAAAGCCATATCCAAAAAACCGTCAGTCACTAAATTAAGCCACAGGATTTGAGCCGCTAAAATTGGCAAAGGAAAACCCAGTAAAATTGCTCCAATAATGGTCATTACCTCTCCGAGACTGGTAGAAAACAGATATAAAATGACTCGCTTGATAGTTTTGTAGATATTTTTTCCTTCTTCCACGCCAGAAACGATGCTTCCGAAATTATCATCCAAGAGAATTATGTCTGCTGACTCTTTGGCGACTTCTGTGCCAATCTTGCCCATCGCTACTCCCACATCAGCCGAAGTCAGAGAGAGGGCGTCATTTACTCCGTCTCCAGTCATTGCCACGGTTTTTCCAGCTAGTTTATACGCATTGATTATTTTTAACTTATGCATAGGTGTCACTCTGGAAAAAACGCTTACATTTTCCAGCTGTTCTGCTAATTCCTTTTCAGTCATCCTATCAACTTCCTTTCCTTCAATAACAATATCTCCTTCTCTGAAAATTCCCACTTCTTTAGCAATAGCTTTAGCGGTAATTTTATGGTCACCAGTAATCATAACCAGTCGGATACCTGCCGATTCCACCTTACTTACTGCTTCTCTAACTCCAATTCTGGGAGAATCTTCGATGCCTAAAAATCCGACAAATTCAAGTTCGGATAATTTTTCAGGGATTCGGTTATCCTTTTCCATTTTTCTGATTCCCAAGGCTACCACTCGTAATCCTCTTTCGGACATTTTTACAAAAATATCTTTTAATCTTTCCTTTTTTTCATCGGTAAGAATATAGGCTTTGGAATGACTCCAAATTTTTTCGGAAATATCCAATAATTCCTCAGGCGCTCCAACTGTCATCAGTAGATGCTTTTCCTTTTCAGTATATAGTGTTGTGTGATATTTCAATTTGTAATCGAAAGGTTTTTCTTCAATCTTTATAAATTCTTTTTCTAAATCAGTTTTGCTATAGCCAATCTTTTCCGCCATTACCAATGTTGCCCCCTCGGTTGGATCACCGGATATTTTCCAAGTCTCGAGACTTTTATCAAGAGCTAGGTGAGCCCCGCTGCACAAAGCACCAATTTTGCCAGCCAACAATAATTCTGGATGATTAAGCGGTTCAATAATTTCTCCCTCTAATTCTATTTCTCCTTTCGGATCATAACCAATTCCGCCCACTGAAAAAAGTTTTTCATCGACATATATTTCCTTAACCACTAATTCGTTTTTGGTCACCGTTCCTGTTTTATCCACTGCAATCACATCGGTTTGACCCAAGGCTTCTACTGCTTGAAGTCTTTTGACTAAAACATTACATTTGCCCATTCTCCAAACACCAGTCGCCAAAACCAAGGTCACCACAATTGGCAGTCCTTCTGGAATTATGGAAACAGAAATAGCCACGATAGTTGAAAATATCTCTTTCAGTGGATGTCCGTAGGCGACTCCGATGCCAAATAGAACCACTCCTATCGCAAAAACAAAGGCGATTATGAAACGAGAAAGATTGCGTATATCTTTTTTTAATGGCAAGTCTTCGTCAATATCAGATATTTTTTTGGCAATGCCTCCAATAATTGTATCCATACCTGTCGCCACTACTACCGCTTTTCCACTTCCAGAAACGATATTAGTTCCCTTGAAAACCATATTTCTTTGGTCGGAAATTGAAACATCAACTTCTCTTAAAGAATTTGCAATTTTGAATTTAGGATTAGATTCTCCTGTAAGAGCTGCTTCGTCAATCTGAAGAGATTCGGAATAAAAAATTCTGGCATCGGCAGGAACTTTTTCTCCTTCACGCAGAATTATTATGTCTCCAGGCACCAATTCTTCATCTAAAACAATATCTTCTTCGCTCTCACGAATCACAGAAGCATTTGTTTTGATTAAATTTTTGAGAGCTGCAAAAATGTTTTGAGCTTTTCCTTCTTGAATTGTTCCAATTATGGCATTAAACAGAAGAACGGACAGGATAACAAAACCATCCATGCTTTCTCCGGTTGAAAAGACAATAGCTGTAGCAATAAGCAGGATAAAAATGAGAGGACTTTGAAATTGACGAAAAAACACAATTACTATATTGTCAGCCTTGACTTCTGGAAGTTTATTGGGTCCATATTGTAAAAGACGATTATTTGTCTCGTCTTTTGTCAATCCATGTTCCTCAGTATTCAATTCCTGAAAAATTTCGCTAATTTCTTTATTGAAATAGCTTTTTATTTTTTCATTTTTCATCTTTTTATTATACCACAGACAAAAAACAGGTGCTAAACCTGTTTACATACTGGAGCAGACAAAAATTAAAGTGACCTCTCGTTTTTAGGCACAACTCCCTAGGATGTACTTGGATCTAGGGATTTATTTTGGGTCATTTTTATGATCCATTTTTTCATTTTTCATAAACAAAAAAACTGCAATAATAATTACAGTTTCTTTGATCTACAAGAGATACGATGTGCCAAAAAATGGCTAATCGTAAGCTATTGTGGCTAGTCCTCAAGTTGTGTTATCCGAATTCAATTGAACCTACCCCGATAAATCGGGACAGGTAAAGACCAATAGATTATTCCCTGAATAAATTCAGAGTTTCACCTTAACTCCCTAGAAAGGAGGTGATCCATCCACAGCTTCCGCTACGGATGCCT
>CAZFCX010000098.1:0-3376 GCA_964517825.1 uncultured Bdellovibrionales bacterium | reverse complement strand
AAGAGTTTTGTAATTCAAGAAAATAAACTATGGAAAAAGAAGTCATTCTTAAACTCCATAAAAATTTTAATGATTGCGTGCATTTTGAAAATGGGATTGAGTTTTGGTATGCGCGAGAACTGCAATTATTGCTTGGCTATGATAAGTGGAGTAATTTTGAAAAAGTGATTGACAAGGCGAGAATTGCTTGTGATGTTGCCGGCGAAGTTATCCACAACCATTTTGCCGACGTTGGCAAGATGGTTGATAAAAGAAAAATAAGATCCGAAACCAAAAAACTTCCCAAAGAATCTAAAAAATTAACCAATAATAAAAAATAAAAATATGGAAAAAGAAAAAACAAAATCAATTTTTGACAATTTCACTCGTCAGTATTCGCTGTCAAAAACCTTGCGGTTTGAGTTAAAGCCGATTGGAAAAACACGGGAAAATATGAATGCAAATCTGGAATATGATGAAAATTTACGGACTTTTTTAGCAGACCAAAAAATAGAAGACGCTTATCAAATCTTAAAGCCGGTTTTTGACAAAATCCACGAGGAATTTATCACCAAATCCCTTGAAAGCGCCGCGGCAAAAGAGATTGATTTTTCCGAATATTTTAATTTGTATAAAAAACAAAAAAATGAACAGAACAAAGACGAGCGAAAAAAATTAGATAAACTGATCCAAAACGAGGAAAAGAAGCTACGAAAAGAATTCGAAAAATTTTATTTGATTGCGGGAGAAGAATTTAAAATTATTGCCGGCAAAGACTCTAATGGCAAGGATATTTTAAAAGAAAATGGCTATAAAGTTTTGACAGAAGCCGGGATACTTGCATATATCAAAAATAAACTTTTAGCTAATCCTGCTTGGCTTGATGATTTAAAAATACCGGAAGTGAAAGTTTTAGTTGAAAATAAAGAAAAAAATAAGGAAAAAGTTGAAAAGGCGTTAGAGCAAATGAAGAGATTTTTCACCTATTTCGGCGGATTTAACCAAAACCGCGAGAATTATTATGATGTTTCCGCAAATAAAAACGGCGAAGGTAAATCAACGGCAGTTGCGACCAGAGTGATAGAAGAAAATTTGCCGAAATTTACCGACAACTTACTTTCTTACGAGAAAAATAAAGATGAATATGATAAAGTTTTTTTGAAACTTCAAAACGACAATAAAGAATTAAGATTAAGAAACCCAAGATGGGATGGAATAGATAAAAACACCGAATTTATTCCTGCTTATGATATTAAAAATGACGGAACAAGTTTTGCGATTGGTAATTTTGTGAACTGCTTCTCGCAATCAGAAATTGATGCCTATAATGCAAAAGTTGCCAATGTGAATTATCTGGTCAATTTGTATTATCAACAGACCAAAAATAAACTTCCCAAATTCAAAATTTTATTCAAGCAAATTGGCTGTGGCGAGAAGAAAGATTTCATAAAATTGATAAAAAATAACGCACAATTAAAAGCTGTGCTTGAAAAAGCGAAATTGGCCGGCGAAAAATATCTTATAAATGATAAGGATAAAGATGCCGTGGGCGCTTTCATGGACTATCTTTTGAATTTGGATGATTTTAAAAATATTTATTGGTCGGACAAAGCAATGAATACCATTTCCGGAAAATATTTTGGGAATTGGGGAAATCTGAAAGACAAATTACTGAAAGCAAAAGTATTCAATAAAGACAAAAACAGCGGCGAGGCAAAAATCCCGCAAGCTGTTTCGCTTTCCGATTTGTTTGAAGTTTTGGATGCGGAAAAGGATTGGCAAGGGAAAGGCATTTTATTCAGGGAAAATTTTAAGGAAAATAATGAAGAAAAACAGGATATTATCAAAAATTCCCGAACTCCGCACGATGCGCTTTTGAAAATGATTTGCAAAGATATTGAAAATTTGGCGCAAAAATTTGTTGACGGGGCGGATGAAATTTTGAAGATTAAAGAAGGGGATTATCAAAAAGATGAAAGCAAGATCGCAATTAAAACTTGGCTTGACAGTGCGCTTTTTGTCGGACAAATTTTAAAATACTGGAGGGTGAAAGCGAGGTTTTCCGTTGACAGTAATTTTACTGATATTCTTGACAAAGTTAAAGTTTCGGAAACTGTCCAAGATTATGATGTTGTTAGAAACTATTTAACTCAAAAGCCGCAGAACAAACTTGGAAGATTAAAATTGAATTTTGAAAATTCCACTCTGGCTGGCGGGTGGGATGTGAACAAAGAAAAAGATAACGCCTGTTTGATTTTGCAGGATAAGAAAGGAAAGCAGTATCTTGTGGTAACGGAATGCAGTGGTGCTGGTATTTTTGAGCAAACCGCCCAGAATTCACTTTATGCACCTGACGCTTCAGGATGGACAAAAATGAATTATAAGCTCATACCCGGTCCGAATAAGATGTTGCCCAAAGTTTTATTTTTTTCATCGAAATGGATTAAAGCCAATCCAACTCCCGACAACATTAAAACAATTTACGAAAAAGGAACGTTTAAGAAGGGAGATAATTTCAGCCAGAATGATTTGCACGCGCTGATTGATTTTTATAAAGATCAATTAAAAAAATATCCCTTGCCGGAGGAAAGTTGGAATCGGATTTTTGATTTTGATTTTTCTGACACAAAAAAATATGAAAGCATTGATCAGTTTTATACCGAAGTTGAAAGACAAGGCTATAAAATTGAATTTGTGCCAATCAACAAAGGGAAGATTGACGAATTGGTTGAGGGTGGGAGAATTTATCTTTTTGAAATTAAAAGCAAAGATAGTAATTTGAAAAACGGTAAAGAAAAAACATCGGCAAAAGATCTGCAAACAATTTATTGGAATGAGATTTTTGGAGATGCTGAAAATAAGCCGAAACTAAACGGCGGCGCGGAAATTTTTTATCGGTCCGCGCTGGAAGAAGCGGATTTAAAAAAGAAAAATTGGAAAAACAAGGAAATTATTGAGAATTTTCGCTTCAGCAAAGAAAAATTTATTTTACACTGTCCGATCACTTTAAATCCTTGCTTAAAAAATAACAGAATCAATGATTTGGTAAATAAGAATTTTGCAAAAAGCAAAAATCAATTGTTTCTTGGGATTGACCGCGGCGAAAAACATCTTGCATATTACTCTCTCGTGAATCGAAAAGGTCAAATTTTAGAGCAGGGAAGTTTTAATACGATAAATGGTCAAGATTATTGGGATAAATTGGATAAAAAACAAGGTGATCGTGATGAGGCGCGCAAAAATTGGACGACAATCGGCAATATAAAAGACTTAAAAGACGGATATATCTCGCAAGTCGTGAGAAAAATTGTTGATTTGGCGGTTTATAACGAGGGGGATAGGAAAAAAGGTTTTCGCGAAACGCCCGCATTTATTGTGTTGGAAGATCTAAACATCG
>CAZFCX010000097.1:0-3421 GCA_964517825.1 uncultured Bdellovibrionales bacterium | reverse complement strand
CTCCGATTGAGGCTTTACGCTATGAGTAATTTTTGAGTTGGTCGCAATTACTGAATGAAGCTCGAATCTTTTTTGAGCGACAATCGCTCGAATGATTTGAAATCCCACCTCAGTGTTTCCGCTCGCCCGATTGGACGGCCCGAATTTTTTGCGAGTGGATGGCGGGACCTCAATTTGGATTACAGGTGGGTTTAGAATTTTTAAAATAATCCGCGTCCACAGTTATATTATCAATTCTTGACGAATTTATCCAGTCAACGAAAACTGATTTTCGTATATTATGAACTACCCCAAAGCGAGAGTTGCTTATCAAATAACATTTTTTTCTTGTTCTAGTCATTCCAACAATAAATTGGCATATTTCGTTATCTGCCGGATTATTTTGATCGTAAGGAAATCCAGCAAGCTTTGCTCCGTTCGAGCATGTATTATTCATTCCAACCAAAAACACATAATTTGCGGAAAGTCCCTTTGATCCATTGATTGTTGTAATTTTTATTGAAACAGTCGTGTCTTCATTGGTTTCCTTGGCATCTAACTCAGCGCCATCTTCAATCCCTAAAATGTTCTGCATTTCCTCAAATGTATGCCCGCAACTATTTATAACATCGTTTGTTTCTGTTGTTGTTATTTTTGCGCCAACTTTTATTTTTTCCAAAATAGCAACAATTGCTAAATGAAAATTTTTAAAATCATCCCCGAGTTTAACGCACAATTTTTCTGTATTTTCATAGGCTTCTTTAATAATTTTTGCTTTTTGTTTAATATCTAAACACTCGATAACAATACGCCAGCCAAGATTTGATTCTTTATCTTTCATTAAAAATCTATATCCGTCAAAAATATCAATTTTCTTATCTTTTTTCTCTGGATAGTCAATATTTGTAAATTTTGGCTTAAGATATGTGTATATCTGCCTTGTGTAATACGACGGACCAGCAATCAAAACGCAAGGAAAGCCCTTCTCTCTTGCATTATCAATATCCTCCTGCGGAATTGTCAAAATTTCTTTTTCAATAAATTTAGAAATATAAGGGGCCTTGCTAGTATGTGTGGAGCAACTTGCATGGATAATTTTAGGGAATTTTATGCTGTCCGTTTCCTTATCAGGTAAAAAGCAAAAATATTTTTTATCAACTCTATTTTGTAATTTATTGAGCAACTTTGCTTTTTCTGTTAAGTCATGAACTGCGTCAACTATAACTTGAGTGCAACGACTACAATATGGCAACTCGAATTTTTCATAATCATTAGCTTTTTCGCGAATATATTTAGGCGAAGCATTTTTAAAGTCATAAATTGCTTGATCATCATCTCCGGCAATCAAAACAGGGCTTGTTTTTGCTAATTCGTCAATAAAAGCTACTTCAAGCGGATTAAAATCTTGATATTCGTCAACAACTATTTGGCAAAATGTGGGAAGTAGGCCTGAATCTGCTTGAAAATATTTTAAAACTCGGAAAACCGCATCGCTGTGGGAAACAGCGTTATAATAATTTCCTCGTTTTAAGTAAAAAACTATTCTTTCATCCTCTACCAAAGTATGAAATGCTTCATCAACTTTTTCTAGATTAACACCGATAAACTTTGAATCCGAATCAATTAGTAATGGCAGTTTTGGATAATAGTGAAAATTTGTATCTATCCCATCCACAGAAATTCGATGTAATAGTTTTTTACAATAACCATGAAAGGTGTGCGATTCTGCTGATTCGCCTAAATCTTTCTGTAAATCATAGGCAAGATTATTGATAAAAGTAATGGCTAAATTGTCGCCATTCTTTGTTTCTAAAAACTTTTTGAAAGTAAAACTCTTGCCAGTCCCTGGACCGGCAATAATAATCTTATTTCTCGCTGTTGATTGAATAATCAGCGTTGAATATTTTTCTCTATCCTGCTTTTGTTGGTCATGTAAATTTTGATCTGGCACACCTTCATATTCTTATATTTTGCTTATCCCAAATGTCCCTGCCAACTGCTTAAAGCTCGTCGGCTTGTATTTGTCCCATTCTTCTTGCTTTACATAAAGCATTTTGTAGGCAATTTTTTTTTGCCTTTCACTGGCGTCCTTGCACCATTGTTCCAATCTCTTTATCTTTTCAATGTCGTCTAAATCTTCTCGTCCTTTTGTTTCCACGATATATATTGTATTATTGTCCGTCTTCACGAAAAAGTCGGGGTAATAGCTGGAAATCGCTCCACTGGCGTTTTTATAGTCGATTTTGAAGTGAATTTCATAGTAATTTTTGGCAAAGGAAAGCACATCGTCTGCGCCTTCCAAGAAATCAGCAAACTCAAGTTCAAAATCACTATCGCCGACGATTTTATTGAAAACACTCTTTTTGGGTAGTAAATATTTTTTATCGGTAACGACAAAAGGTCTGGCACTACTCACTTTCAGATAATTTTTTATTTCCGTATCGCCAACATCTTGAACTGTCAAATTGTTTATCTCCTTTTTAAATGTTTCCACGATAGTTTTTACCGCTTCCAATTCGGACAAGTTTCTTAAAATATTTGCGTTATTAAGATCGACGCTTTTGCTAAACAAATCATCAGTGATAAATTCTTTTACTTTGCCAAAAAGTATATCGTAGCAACCAAAAAGACGTAATTCTTTCATTATTCTTTGCACAAAAAATCCGACGACGCTTTGATAATTCGGCTCAACAGTGCTATTTAAAATTGTCGTGTGGTGAAGTTTGTCGTCAATCACTTCCTTAAAAACAATTTCCTTTTGTTCTTCCTCGGAAAATTGTTTTATAGAGATTTTTTCATGCTTAAATTCTGCAACATTCAATAAGTTAAGGTTTTTATATTCTCTTTGGATTCTCGGGGTTAAAACTGGCAACTCAATATCCAAATTTTCAATATCTTTTTTTACATTACGATTATCAACTTCAATAACTGTCGGTGTGATTGGCGAGCCGGAGTGATCCATTCTTCTTTTTTCTAATTCAACACCCTCTGCTTTGATAGATTCCACAAACTCCATAAAAGCGGGTGTGCCAATAACGCTTACATATTCCTCAACATCTTGACCAAAAAACATCCGGCGAAGTCCGCGACCCAGTGTTTGCTCAGGCAATATCTTTGAATCTGATCCATAGGGGCGTAAACCGACGATTGTCGTTACATTTTTGACATCCCAGCCCTCTTTGAGCATTAAAACAGAAACAATTACTTTGTAGGGGCTTTCTATACTGTCTATCTCATTGGCTTTCTTTCTCAAATCCTGCAATTCTTTTTCTTTCTTGCCAGTTACTGTTTCCGAAATTTCACCGCTCTTGTTTGTATGAATGGTTAAAACCGCGCCTTTCAATTGTGGATAACTTTTTTCCAAAAACTCCGTCACATCGTCGCAATTTTTTGTATCGTCCGTCATTATGAAAAGAATTGATTTTTTGCCGGTCGGTTAAAG
>CAZFCX010000096.1:0-3435 GCA_964517825.1 uncultured Bdellovibrionales bacterium | reverse complement strand
AGCTCCAAGTCGTTGGAGGCAAAGCGACTCCGGCGCCGCCGATCGGACCGGTTTTAGGACAGCACGGAATTGCGATCCAGGAATTCTGTGTTCGCTTTAATGATGCTACTAAAGACAAGATGGGCGAAGTTGTTCCGGTGGAGTTGACTGTTTATGAAGACCGCTCCTTTGATTTCATTATGAAAACCGCTCCAGCCGCGGAACTTTTGAAAAAAGCCGCTGGCGCGCAAAAAGGAGCTGCCAATCCGCTCAAAGATAAGGTTGGCAAAATCACTCAGGCTCAGCTTGAAGAAATTGCAAAAACTAAGATGGTAGATCTCAATGCTAACGATGTGGAAGGCGCCAAAAAAATTGTCGCCGGCACAGCCCGCAGCATGGGAATCAAGATAGAGTAATTGTCCCAACTAATTTACCAATCAAGTACTAATATGCCAATGTAAATAAAAAGTATTAGTATATTCGTATGAGATTAGTAATTTAGTTGGTTGTTAAATATAATTCAAGTGGGAGAATGAGTGAAAATATTCACGCGTTTGCTATCACCACTACAATAAAATGCAAAGAGGAAAAAAGTACAAGGCGATTGCCGAAAAAGTCGAAAAAAATAAGCTATACAAGGCTGAAGAAGCATTCAATCTTGTCAAAGAAGGAAAGGTTGCAAAATTTGACGAGTCTATTGAAGTCCATGTGCGCTTAGGAATTGATCCAAAAAAAGGCGAACAGCAAGTTCGCGCAGCCGTTGTTTTGCCGCATGGGATCGGTAAAACAAAAAAAATCGGCGTAGTTACCTCAACCAAAACCAAAGAAGCGCAGGAAGCCGGAGCTGACATTGTAGGTGCGGAAGATTTGATTGAAAAAATTAAAAATAATAAGGTAAACAACATTGATATTTTTGTAGCTAGCCCTGAAATGATGCCCAAACTGGCACAGGTAGCTAAAATCTTGGGACCCCGCGGACTTATGCCTAGCCCAAAAACTGAAACGGTAACTGACAAAATTAAAGAAACGGTTGAAATGCTGAAAAAGGGAAAAATTAGCTTTAAAAATGATTCAGCTGCAGTTATTCATCAAGTTATCGGCAAAAAATCTTTTGATGCCAAGAAATTGGAGGAAAATTATTCAGCTTTTATGGAAGCTATTAGCAAGGCCAAGCCAACAGGAATCAAAGGCAAATATATTGTTTCAGTTTCTGTCTGCTCAACTATGGGGCCGGGAGTGAAAGTTAGCTTATAGCTTCATTATCTTGTTAGATTTTAAGAAAACACAAAATGCTTTAATATAAAAAGGCGCTTGAGAAAGCGTCTTTTTTTGTGCTAAAACAGCTTTGACTTAGCCAAAAAACAAGGATATAATAGAAAAGAACAAGTATAACTCTTCTTTGTTTTATGAATAAAAATATGCAGAAAAAAATTTCCAAAGACGAATATTATTTAGGGATTGCCAGAAGTGTAGGAATAAAAAGTAACTGTTTAATGGTGGCACATGGCGCTATTATTGTTCGTGATGATCAAATAATATCAACTGGTTATGTCGGTTCACCCAGAAAAACAAAAGATTGCATAGAGCTAGGATATTGTATCCGAAGAAAAAAGGGAGTTGAATCAGGTAAGGGTTATGAAATGTGCAGATCAGTTCATGCGGAAATGAATGCAATCATAAATGCTGCCAGAGCCGGAGTTTCCTTGCTAGGCGGAGATCTCTATTTATACGCCGCTAAAAAAGATAGCAATGATTCGGTTGCAGTTCACTCTTATCCGTGTTTGCTTTGCAAAAAAATGATCATTAATGCTGGCATAAAAAGATTTATCGGGAATAATCCAGACGGTACAATTTCTGTCTATAATATAGAAGATTGGGTTAATGAGTGGAAAGGCTTAGATGATATAACTCAAGACAAAGATCAGTACAAAGTTGATTATAAAAAATAATTTTTGTTTAAGAATTAGAAATGGCGTCCCAGCACCAAATTCCGAAGTTTATTTTACTATAAAAATAATAAGTGATGCACGGAAACGCCCTTGGCTTATATAAAATATAAAATTAAAAATTAATTATGGAATTGGTGCGGGATGCTCATTTTTGCAGCTACTCGCTCCGCTCATAGACAAAAATGGCAAAGTTAATTTTAGGGCTTGCCGGAGAAATGGGCAGCGGCAAGGGAACAGTTGCAAAACATATAGTTGAAGAACACAAAGGAAGTTCGCATCGTTTCTCAACAATTTTGAGAGACATTCTCGATAGAGCCTATTTAGAGCAATCGAGGGACAATATGCAAACTCTTTCCACAATTCTGCGCAAAAATTTTGGAGAAGATCTGCTGGCTAAAAGCATCTATCATGATACAAAAAACGATGAACATGACATAGTTGTGGTGGATGGCGTGCGCAGAATGGCAGATATTTTGTATCTTGGAGAAGTGCCTCATTTCAAGCTCATATATGTAGATGCGGACATAAAAAATCGTTATGAGCGCATTGTAAAAAGAGGCGAGAACGCTGATGATGGCAAAAAATCATTCAGCGAGTTCGAGCAAGCCAATAAGGATGAATCAGAATCACAAATACGCGAACTGAAAAATTACGCAAACTATATTGTCGACAACATTGAACTCTACAAACAAATTGAAAATATCATAAAAGAAAATTTACAATAAATGCAATTAAAAAGTATGGACATTCTTGAAAAACATGTTATCAAGCAACTTTCCAGCGGGGGATTTATCCTTGCGCTCAATACGGAAGCCAAAATTGACGGGCAGGCCGAAGCCATGCTCCAAGCTCTGCATTCAAGATCAACCGGCGGAATAAAAAGCCATCTGAAAACATTGGCGGAAAAAGGCGCGGAAAATTTCATGGAGAAATTCTATGTCGGCTACGGCCATAAATCAATCGGTGATTGCGGCAGCGCGACGGTTTTTGTGGAGGGAATTTCCATGCTGGCTGCGAAAGCCATTCAGGACTGGCGGCTCTATTCCGGACAGGAAGCTTCCACGAGGTATGTTGATTTCTCGGAGCAGAAATTCCTAAATCCAGCCGGAACTAAAGAAGGAGAAGAAATTTTGGAAAACTGGCGGAAGTTTTATCTGGATGCGCAATCTCCGGTGCGGGAACATTTGAAAAAACAATTTCCCAAAAAAGACGACGAGGATCAAAAAATATATGACAAGGCCATCATTGCCAGAGCGTTTGATATTACTCGCTCGTTTTTGCCGGCGGGAGCAACTACTAATGCAGCCTGGAGAATGAATTTTAGGCAATTCGCCGATGAACTAATGCTTTTGCGCCATCATCCGCTCAAAGAGATACAAGATATTGCGGAAAAGACCGAAGCTGCTCTCAAGGAAACATATCCCAGTTCTTTTTGTCAGGAGAGATTTCCGAATACCGAAGAGTACAACAAAAATTGGATGCAGGGAAAATATTATTACAAAAATGA
>CAZFCX010000095.1:0-3438 GCA_964517825.1 uncultured Bdellovibrionales bacterium | reverse complement strand
GGTTTATAGAAAGTTTCATAAATCCCTTTTTTGACAAGATCGCCGAAAGCAAAAAGGTCCATTTAGTATCTCCGGATTATTTGTTGGAAAAATACCCGCGAAAAGAAACGAATATTCCTTCGGGATCGTGGTCCACATCGTCTGGCGATTTTAGAAGTGAAAATTACTGGCCTTTATGGAAAGACCCCAACAATGAGTTTCACAAGTTATGGTGGGAGCTAGCGGACCTGATTCTAAAAATAAAAGGGAATATTAAAGATGAAGAGAGTCTAGCAGTTTTTGATAAAGCCCTATACAGTTGTCAAACATGGCAATTCAGCATGGGGAACAAACTGTTAGCTGTTGAGGGTCTGGAATATTTTAGGAAGATCGCTTCCTTAAAGGAAGCAGAATCTATAAAAAATCAGATCCTTGAGATAATTAACAAGTTAGAAAAACTCTGTCAGCAAGGATAAATAGCGACTTAATTTAATTTAAATTTTAGTCGCTATTTTTTTATTCCATGCTAATTTCTGTAAGTAAGTTTTTAATTTTTAAAATCCCACCCGCTGGAAATCCCCAACGATTTTTTCGGACGGTGGTGGGACCTCAAATTGGGTGGCAGGTGGGTCAAAAATAATTTTTTAAATAATCCTTAATTCTCTCGCGGTCTTCATTTTCTTTTTCGCCCTTAAAATACATCTCAATGAAATCAATTTTACAATTTTGGCAATGAAAAGCGTAGACAACTCGGAGCGAAGAGCCTTTTAAATAACGACAAAATAAACGCGCTTTGACAATGACACATTGTTCGTTTCGCGTAATAATATTGAAATGCTTGCTATTTCCCAACGGCGCGACATCAACTACATGCTTAAATTCTTCCAAGTCGTCGGGCAATGATTTATATCTTTTTGAAAACCGCTTAAATTCCTTGGAAAATTCAGGCTGTTCATTATAATTCGTCTTCATAATTTCTTACGGAGTAATGTTCATCACGATAAAAAACACTCTCGTAAGAAAGCGGTTTGCCGTCTTCTGCCGTTTTCCAAGGAATGTCCTCGTGAGAATAATTTTCCATTTCTTTGGCGTTTTTGTCGGAAAGCCGCGCCAAAACATCATCAATATGTTCTATTTCGCGGCCGGACAAAACATCAAGGTTCGGTCGTCTGACCGCTAGATATTTTCTTTGCGGATAATTAAAATACTTTTCTTCAACCTTGACAACCTCGCCGTTTTTAATCATGTCGTCAACAACGGCTTTAAATTCAACGGGAGTGGGGCCATAATGATTTTTAATGTAAGTCGCGCCGACCAATTGTTCCTCAAATTTTTCGTAAAAATCAAAATCAATAAAGTAAAGCAGTTTATAAATTACGGCTTCGCCAACATTTGGCTTGCCGCCGACTTTTGACAAAACATAAAGAAAGACCTCTTTGAATTTTTTAAGGTTTTTTTGCGGCACACTGATTCTTATTTTCCGCCTTTCTGTTTTTGGCTTTGTTTTATCCTTTTTAATTTCAGCGGTGGCTGAAGAATCTTTGCCGCGCCTAAAATCTTCAAAAGGAATACCGAAAATAGAGGCCAGTTTTTCCGCCTCTGTAATGGTTAAATCCCGCTCGCCTTGTTCAATCTGCATATAGGTCGGGCGAGAAATACCAAGTTCAGATGCCAAAAACTCCTGCGTCAGGTTATTCTTTTTCCGCAATTGTTGTATAAATTTTGAAAGCATAGTTTTTAATATACTTTATCTTTTGGTGGGTTTGGGTCAACAGCGGGTTTTATCGTATCACTATCTCTTATTTTCCCATCAAGCCCGTGGATTTTCACTTCTCCACCACCAGAATTAGCAGAAAATTCTTTCGCCATTTTTTCAGCTTCGCGTTGAGTGTCAAAAATTCCACTAGCTTTGTCCGCTCCTTCTTTTTTGGCTTGCCAATAGCCGTCGGCTCGCCTTGAAACATGATAGTTAGCCATAAAATTACTTAATTATTACTTATGCTATCATATTATTCTATGTAAAATTATTTGTCAAGAGCAATGTAAAAAAGTTATACACACCCCTAAATATTTGCTAAAACTTCGGTGATTTTTTGCTCCATTATTCCGATAAGTTTTTTGTTGGCTTCTATAATTTTTTCCTGTTCCTCCATTTCAGCAACAAGTTGTTTTTGGACTTCAAGCGGCTGAAGCGGGATTTTAATTAATCGCATTTTTTCTTGATTTAATTTTGGCACCGTAACGCCAGTTATATAAGACATTAAATCAATTGAGTTAATGTAAGCCACCAATACTTCATCTAAAATTTTATTTCTATTTGGTCGCAAAACATGAGCGTGATTATTAACCCAATATTTTCCCTCTGCGATAAAAGCCGTTTTTTCGCCAACGCCCCATTTTGCTCCGTCTTCGCCAATCAAAACTAATTTTTCATCAAAAATATAATCATCTATATAATCCACAATTCCAGTTGCCCCGTAATATGGATATTTGCCCTGCTTTCTGTCTGCCTTTGTAACGGGTTTTCTCTTGCTGTCTAAAACTTCGCAAACCTCTCCTAACTCCACCCACTCAACATCTTTTAACTTTCTAAGCGTCTGGCCAAAATAGCGTCTCTCTCTCTCTAAATTCTCAATCACCGCTTTGGCGGCTTCAATCGCCTTTTGCTTGACTTCAATCTGCTCAACGATTTCTTTTTGGACTTCAAGCGGCGGAAGCGGAATTTTGATTTGTTTAAATCTTTTTACATCCAAATTCCTTTGCGCGTGTCCGCGAGAGCAATCATAAATTTCTTTCTGTTTTGAAAGAAAGATTTTATCAATAAAGTCTTTCGAAACCTTGTTTTTTGCCTCTGACTTGACCGAATAGGTAAATCCAGAATCAAGCAAAAAGAACTTTCCATTTACGAAACGAACACACTGCTCTGACATAGCAAAGCGAGAGATCACAAGCTCGTTTTCTCGATTGAAGTTATCGGTTCTAAAACTTTCTCCTCCGCCGCCATAAACTGGGTATTCTGTTCCTTGATTATCCTTTTTGGTAATTCTCGTTCCAAAATTCAAATCAATAATCTCATCTATCTCTACCGTCGGCCACTTCTCGTATTTCTTTACTTCGCTTTCTTTGTATCTGTCGCCAGAAAGATTATAATCCCCGCTTTCAGCAATTTTGTCTTTAGCGACAAGATGAGCGATTTTGCTTTGCTTTTCGTCCAGTTTGAATTTTTTGCCTTCTTTCCCGCCTTCGCCAAGGCTTCGGTGGGCAAGCAAAGCGGTTTTATATTCTTTGATTATTTCCAACGCCAAGGGCAAATCGTTTTTATCAATTTCCCGCCTTTGCGCGCCGAGATCAAAGCCGTCGTTTTGGATTTTCAAAAACAGGATTTCTTTCGTTTTTTTGGCAAGGCTATTATCAAAAAGTAAAATGCTGGTTTTTACTCCGGCGTAAGGGTTGAAAACT
>CAZFCX010000094.1:2517-3449 GCA_964517825.1 uncultured Bdellovibrionales bacterium | reverse complement strand
TATGAACTTATAACTTTTTTATGTCTGAGCGTATTGCAAAAATAAATAAGTTGATAAAACGCGACTTGGCGGAAATATTGGTCCGCGAACTTAATCTCAAGCCTGGGATTTTTTTGTCTATCTCCAAAGTTGACACCTCCAGAGATCTCCGCTACACTAAAGTGTTCATCAGCGTTTTTCCCTATAAAGAAGCAGACTATGCGCTGAAAACTCTCTCCAAAGAAATGTATTCCATCCAGGGAGCTCTGAACAAAAAATTGTCTATGAAACCGCTGCCCCGCCTTAAGTTCGAACTGGATTCGACCGAAGAAGAAGCCGATAAGATTGAAAAAATCTTGCTGAAGTTATAGATCAAAAATAAAAAGTTTTTTAAAATAAAAATTCCTAAATAATATTAGGATTTTTTATTTCTCTCGATGCTAAAATATAATCAATTCAATGAAAAACTTTTCCACGCAGTTTAATACCCTTTCCTACATAATTAGCAAAGCTGAAAAGTTTTTGCTTTTTGCACATTCCGATCCGGATGGCGACACAGTCGGATCGGTTTTGGCTTTCAAGGAATATTTAAACTCCTTGGGAAAAACCGCCGACATTGCCTGCCTTTCTCCGTTTCCTTCTTTTCTGGAATCGCTAACGGAAGAAAAATTTGAATATCCCGAAAATCTGGATCTCAAATCTTATGATGCCGCCATCGGCTGCGACAGCGCAGATCGAGGCTTTCAGACAGTTGTTCCAAATCTTTCCGAAAAGGCCGTAACGGTTATTTTCGATCATCATCCGGATATAAAACTTAAAGCAGATGTCGTCATGATAGATGCCAAACTTTCTTCCACTTGTGAACTTGTCTATGAATATTTAGTTTCACAAAACGCGCACATTTCCAAAAATATCGCCACCTACCTGATGATCGGCATTATGTCGGACACTGG
>CAZFCX010000094.1:0-2507 GCA_964517825.1 uncultured Bdellovibrionales bacterium | reverse complement strand
ACGCGCTTTCGAAAGAGCCAGGATCAATCCTAAAAACGGACTCATCTCCACTATGCTGACCAAAAAAGATCTCGATGAATGCGATGCCACCACTGACGATATCAGCCAGGTAGCTTCAATTCTCAACACCGTTCCGGGCACAAAATTTTCTTTAGTGCTTTCTGAACGCGGAGATGGAAAAATCAAAGGCAGCCTCAGAAGCGAAGAATATAAAGGCACCGATGTTTCCGAAATCGCCCACCTTTTTGGTGGCGGCGGTCACAAACTTGCCAGTGGATTTGAAATTCGCGGAAAAATAGTTGAAAAAGAAAATGGATGGGAAATAGCTTAAACAGCTTCTCAGACTTTAGCTTCTTAGCTTTTCAGCTTTTTGTTGTAATAAAATGTAATTATTTGTATTATTACCTAAGAAGCTAAAAAGCTAATTCCTAAAAAGCTATGAATGTTGGTTGTCATGTTTCTATCGCTGGCGGAGTCCAAAATGCGCCCGAACGCGCGCATGATCTTGGCTGTGAATGTTTCCAAATGTTTACCCGTTCGCCCCAAGGCGGCAAAGCCCCGGAAATCACTTCTGAAATTATCAGTGACTTCAAACTAAAAGCTAAAAGCTATAACCTAAAAGCTGTCGTAGTTCATACTCCTTACTACATTAACTTCGCTTCGCAAAATAACCGCATCCGCTATGGCAGCGTCAGCGTTGTGCGCGATGAACTGGAGCGCGCCTCTCTTCTTGGCGCCAAATATGTCATGACACACCTTGGCAGTGCTGGCGAGCTTTCTGAAAAAGAAGCGAGCGAAAAAACAATTGAAATGCTCAAAAAAACTTTGGATGGTTATGCTGGCAGCGCACAACTCTTGATTGAAAACAGTGCCGGTGCTGGAAAAATAATCGGCGATGATCTTTCGGAAATTGCAGAAATTATAAATAAAGTAAATCATCCTTTTTTGGTAGGCATTTGCTTGGACACTCAGCATTCTTTCGCTTCCGGCTATGATTGGCGCGACTTTGAAAATACAATCAAAAAAATCGACACTGAAATTGGTTTGGAAAAAATCAAGCTTATTCATGCCAACGATTCAATGACAGAATTTAATTCCAAAAAAGATCGCCACACCCACATCGGCCAAGGACAAATCGGCTTGGAAGCTTTTGAAAAAATAGTAAAATTTGCTCAAGAAAAAAACATCGACATGATTTTGGAAACTGAACATGACAAAGTCAAGGAAGACATTGAGCTGCTCAAAAAATTACGCAAATAAAAATATGCTAATTGCCATTATTTCCGACATTCATGACAATATTCCCAACCTCACGAAAGTGCTGAGTTATTGCCGTGAGAACAAGATTGAAAAAATAATTTGCTGCGGAGATTTGGCGTCGCTGGAAACTTTGGATTTTCTGAATGATAATTTTTCCGGAGAAATATTTTTCGTTTTCGGAAACATGGATAATGATTATTTAAAAAACTATCCTTTTGAGAATAATCAATACAAACACACCAAAATATTCAAAAACTTTGGCGAAATAGAAATAGAAAAAAGAAAAATTGCTTTTGTACATTTTCCCGATGTTGCCAAAGAGCTGTGCTTTTCAGGAAAATATAACTTTGTTTTTCATGGCCACACCCACAAGCCATGGTATTCCGAAGCTTCAGCGAAGGATACCCTTGGCTCCAAAAAATGCATAATTTTAAATCCAGGCAATGTCGCCAATCAAATCTACCCACCGACATTTGCGGTTTGGAAAGTTGAAGAAAATAAATTTGATTTAATAAAAATCAACGAACTGAAATAATTTTTATGACTAAATCAGAAAAATTGAACCAACTTAATGCCTTAATGTCTCTTTGCAACAATTGCGCCTTGCGACAAGGTTGTTCGCAAGTTGTTCCAGGAGATGGCAATCCGGAAGCGGAAATTATGTTTATCGGTGAAGCCCCTGGCAAAAAAGAAGATGAATTGGGCAAGCCTTTTGTCGGCGCGGCCGGAAAGTTTCTAGACGAAATGCTATCTTCAATAAAAATGAAACGTGAAAACGTTTATATTGCTAACGTTTGCAAATGCCGCCCGCCGGAAAATCGCGACCCTCTGCCGGAAGAAATTGAAACATGCTGGCCATGGCTGGAAAAACAAATTGAAATCATTAACCCAAAACTTATCATAACATTGGGTCGCCATTCGCTCGGCCGCTTTTTCCCGCTTATGAAAATTTCCGAAGTCCATGGCAAAGCTTTCCGTCGTGAATTTCCCAATCTCGGTCCAAGAGTTTTCTATGCGCTCTATCATCCCGCCGCCGCGCTCTACAACGGCAGCATGCGCGAAACCCTCATTAACGACTTCAAACGCATTCCGAAAGTTTTAGAGAAAATCAAAAAAGAGCAGTAATGCTCTTTTTTATAAATATTCATTTGTGCCCGGAGCGAGACTCGAACTCGCACGGTATTACTACCGAGGGATTTTAAGTCCCTTGTGTATACCAATTTCACCATCCGGGCATAGTTTAAAAA
>CAZFCX010000093.1:0-3525 GCA_964517825.1 uncultured Bdellovibrionales bacterium | reverse complement strand
AAAGCGAAAACAAAATTATGCAAAAATATTTTCGCTTTTGACCACTCCGCCTACGGCGGAGAGAAAAATTAATCGCTTTCCTTGGGTAGAAAATTTTGAAGGATTGCCAAAGGCAATAAAAAAGATTGGCTCGAGATGAAATGGAATGCCGAGGCGCGAAGCGCCGAGGCCTCCAACGGCAAAATCGCTGAACTTTCAATTGTGCGGGGCCGACCGGACTCGGACCGGCGGCCTTCTCCGTGACAGGGAGACGCTCTAACCAACTGAGCTACGACCCCAATTTATGTTTTGTATTTCGTATCTAGTATTAAGTATTTATACAAAATACCGAATACATTATACAAAATACTATTTTTGTACCAGGGGAGAGATTTGAACTCTCGACCTCGGGCTTATGAGTCCCGCGCTCTAACCAACTGAGCTACCCTGGCCTGTCAACCCGCCTAGCACAATCCTACTAAAAAACGTAAGATGAAAAACAAACATATCTGTCACCTATATTTAGCTTTCACCTTACGTTTTTAGAATTTTTGTTGCGGGAGTAGGATTCGAACCTACGACCTCGTGGTTATGAGCCACGCGAGCTGCCAGACTGCTCCACCCCGCTATATGAAATTGATAGTAACATTCCCTATTATACGTGTTTTTTGAGTACTGTCAACCTTTGAAAAAGTATTTTTGTATTTTATGATTTTTGAAGATAAAAACTTGCAAATTCTTGTTTTTTAAGCTTTGTTTAAGGCAAAAAGTTGGTTAGAAAATGCTTGCAAGAATGTTGATATTCAGATATAATGAATAGGTAGAAAAACAAAAAGAAAACATTCACCCTGTGAAATGTTTTGGCATGTCAAAATTGCCCAAGCAGGCAATTTAACAGGGTAAAAAATATGACTCTAAAATCGTATTTGTGGGGAATAAAAATAAGCGCGCTGATGGCGTTGGCGACCTGGATCATTGTGATTTTTAACATTGATCCGGAAAAATCAGGTTTAGTCGGGCAAGTGCTTTTTTTTATTAGCGCATTTCTTTTTTTTGCTGGAATAGCAATTCTTTTTTTTACTTCGATCCGAAGGATGGCAACAGAAAGCGATGAATGCGCATTGTCATTTCTGGGGGTTAGTTTCAGACAGGGAATCCTTACAGCACTTTTGATTATCGGATTTTTATTTCTGCAGCAATTAAGAATTTTGACCTGGTGGGATGGAGCGTTGCTAGTGGTGGGAATATTGTTGGTGGAATTATATTTTTTGACACGCAAGTAATCATTATTAATTGGTTAACGGGTTAATTGGTTAACGAGTTATCATTATTTTAACGCGTTAACTCGTTAACACTTTAACTGTAAAATATTTCAGTATGGCTAAAGATGAAACAAAAAAGAAGGGGAGTGAATATGACGCAAAGTCCATCCAGGTCTTGGAAGGTTTGGATCCGGTTAGGAAGCGTCCGGGCATGTATATTGGCGGAACATCAACAGAAGGGCTTCATCATCTGATTTGGGAAGTGGTCAACAACTCTATTGATGAAGCGATGGCTGGATATGGAAATGATATTTTACTTCAGCTTTTGCCTGACAATATTGTTTCCATCAGAGATTATGGGCGTGGAATTCCGGTGGAAATTCATCCGCAAACAAAAAAATCAACGGTAGAAACAGTAATGACGGTTCTGCATGCCGGTGGAAAATTCGGCGGTGACGGCTATAAAATTTCCGGCGGTTTGCACGGGGTTGGTGTCTCAGTGGTTAACGCTCTATCGGTAATGACAAGAGTTGAAGTTGAGCGCGAAGGAAAAATTTGGATGCAGGAATACAAAAGAGGAGTACCGGTTTCTAAAGTAAAACCTATTGGAAAATCAAACAGGACGGGTACAACCATCACTTTTCAGGCTGATCCGCAAATATTTCCGGAAATAAAATACAGCTGGACGAAAATTTTGGATTACGTGCGCCAGCAAGCGTATCTCACTAAGGGCGTGAAAATAATCGTGGAAGATCGCCGAGAAGTTTTAAAAAAAGAAGATGAATATAAAATAATCAAGCATGGGTTTTATTTTGACGGTGGGATTGTTTCTTTTGTGAAATTTTTGAATCGTGGCAAAGAAATAAAAAATGATTTGCCGGTGTATGTTGAAAAAAATGTGGATAATGTCGCGGTGGAAGTTTCTTTGCAATATACCGATGGATTTAAGGAACATTTATATTCTTTTGCTAATAATATTTTTACGCCAGAAGGTGGAATGCATGTGACCGGATTTAAAATGGCATTAACCAGAGTTCTCAATGATTACGCTAAGAAAAATAATATACTGAAAGAAAAAGACGGCGCGATGACGAGTGAAGATTTAAAAGAAGGGCTTACTGCTGTTGTAAGTATAAAACTGCGAAATCCGCAATTTGAAGGACAGACAAAATCAAAATTGGGGAACGCGGAAGTGCGCGGGATTGTTTCCAGCGTGACGTCGGAAGGTTTGGTTGAATACTTGGAAAAGCATCCGAACAATGCCAAGGCTATGATTGAAAAATGCATGCTCACGGTACGCGCCAGAATTGCAGCGCGGGCAGCCAAAGATGCGGTTCTTCGAAAAGGTGCGCTGGAAGGCATGACTCTGCCGGGGAAATTGGCGGATTGTACGACGAGAGATGCCCAGAGATCAGAACTCTATATTGTTGAGGGAGATTCGGCCGGTGGCAGCGCCAAACAAGGAAGAAATCGTATGTTTCAGGCTATTTTGCCGCTCAGAGGAAAACTGGTCAATGTGGAAAAAACCAGTTTGGACAAGGTTGTAAAATCTGACACACTCAAACCGATTATCATTGCTCTCGGAACCGGCATCGGAGAAACGTTTGACATCAATCGTCTTAGATATGGAAAAATAATCATCATGGCTGATGCCGATGTTGACGGTTCTCATATCCGGGTTCTGCTTTTGACATTTTTCTATCGCTATTTTGAGGAACTTATTACTGGCGGACATATCTATATCGCACAGCCGCCGCTCTACAGGGTGCAAAAAGGCAAAGATGTGCGCTGGGTGTATAGCGACGAAGAAAAAGATGCTGTTGTCGCTTCGTTGCAACAAAACCAAAAAACCAAAAATCCAAAGGTCCAAGATCCGGAAAACGAAGAAATTACGGAAAATGACTTAGCATCAGCCGAAGGCGAAGTAGAAAAAGTTGCCGGTGTCACAATTCAAAGATATAAAGGTCTTGGAGAAATGAACGCAGAACAGCTGTGGGAAACCACCATGAATCCGGAAAAGCGCAAAATGCTGCAAGTGCATATTGAAGATGCTCAGGAAGCCGACAAGGTTTTTGATGTACTTATGGGCAGTGATGTCGAACCGCGCCGAAGGTTCATCCAAACACATGCTAAAAACGTGAAAAATCTGGATGTCTAGAGAAGTATCAAATATTATGTAGAATGTATTATGGATAAAAATCCACCTGCTGGTGGATTTTTTTATCTCAAAATTGTCTAAGTTCACATACATATTGCACTCTATGAAGTCATAATAATTTGGCTT
>CAZFCX010000092.1:1007-3532 GCA_964517825.1 uncultured Bdellovibrionales bacterium | reverse complement strand
GTCCACAAAGTTAACCTTGTCCGGATACATCACAATCAGGCCAAGCCGCGTCACCTGTTTAGCCTCACCCACGGCCGGATGGGTAAACGCGTAATAATAAGCCTGCAATTGTGTTTGGTACTTGGCAATTTTCTCCTCGGTAGGGTCGCTGATCTTAAAGTCCACAATTAAATAACTGTCGTCCGGCTGTTTTACCAACAAGTCGTACTTACCCTTAATATACACATTAGTGCCGTCTACCGGTTGGGACTGCACAAAACCTTCCTGACTTTCTACTATGCCTTGGGGGAGCGTTGGCGCCAGACTGCTTAACTCGTGACCCACCAAAGTGCCCTGGAGACGCGTGTTTAGCGCGGAAAAGACGCCCGGAAAGGGCATTTGCGGGCGCTGGATGCCTTGTTTGACTTTAAGATAGTAGCAACATTTACATTCCTCGTAGAGATAGGCAAAATCCGACGGGCTTAGTTTGTACATAATTTCTCCTCGAATACTTTCTCGAATTTATTACGCAGTTCGATGTTTGTTGTACCTTCGTTGAAAAACGGTAAACCAAGCAGGCGGAAATTTTTGTTTTCGAAATTTAAATTAAGTGTTTGTTTGGTTTCAATTTCTGCTAGAAACCTCTCCTTCCAGCCTTCTTTAGAGCCTAAAAAGGTGTTCTGTGCGTCTAAAAACTGGTCTCCCTTCGGTTCAACAAAGACTTGGAATACAGTCTCTTCGTTCGTTGCCTTCTCGGTTAAAAATAATACAAAATCTGGATAAAAAGGCTCCCCGTTTTCATAGCCATAAATTTTAAAAAACTGCTCATTGCGAAGTAATGCAATGTCTTGATATTTCTTCTTTAACTTTGTTATTGCCTCATCAATGAAGCGTAAAAACGACTTTTCTTCGCTTGTTCCCCAGATTTCATTTTGAGCAAACCAATCTCGAGAAGCAAAATCAAAATCTTGCATGTTTTGCGCACGCGGACTTTCGCTATCTAATTGCAACACCTTGTCATTTCCGAATATTTTTTGGATCAAATGAGCTTTAAATTCCTTTGTACCGTAGTATTCCTTTTTCTCTTTGCTGGCGGTTTCCAACACTTTACCAATCACAAACCCGGCAATACTCAACTTTTCAACTTGCAGAAGGTTCTCAACTTGCTCGCTTGTACCTTTAACCTTAATATTTATTCCGCCGAGATATTTTTCATTTGAAATAAATTCTTTTACAGATTCTATATTGCCGAATATCTTTTTTAATTCATCAAATCGTCCCGCAGGTATTTTTGCCAAAGCGGTGCGGATTATATGCGTTCCCAGATCAGCAATTTTATAATCCCGGACTTCAATTTTTGCCTTTACTCCCGTGCCAGAATCTGCAACGAATAAATCTTTTTCAATTGCTTCTCGCGTTGGTAGTTGAAAGACGTTTATTTCAGCATTGTGGTCAAATTCCGCCTTGGCGTCCGAGAGCGCAAAAACATCCTTTCCCAAATTTTCCTTGCGAGAATTTAAGAAAATATAGCCTTTCTTCCAAAAATCACTGTTCTTAAAATTGCTTTTGATTTTGATCTCTTTTTGCACTGTGCGTGACGGCATAATACCTTCACGGACTAAAACACTTTCCAGTTCTTGAATATAGCGAGGATTCGTTACGCTGTGATAATAAAGCTGTTCCAAAATCCGAAGTTCATTTTGTATGTCAGTATCAAATTTTCGCCTATACGCGTCCGTAAACTCGCCGAGCGTAAAAGGATAATATCTCGCACCTCGTCCGATAAGTTGCGCCTCTTGCACAGTTGTTTTACCCGGTTTGTTGCTTTTAGCGTCACGGCTATTATAGAGTCGGACAATATCAAAAAGATTCAAAACATCCCAACCTTCATTCAATTTTTCTGTCGCGAAAATAGCACGAATTTCATTGTTTTGATCTTCTAGTGAATTAAGTAAAATTTGTTTTTGTTCTAAATCTTTATCTTCATCAACCGTCAAGCATTTTTCCGGTGCAAAATCGTTTTTAATTTCTGCCACTAAATCCGCAAGAGTAATTTTCCGGCTCTTAAAAAATTGAAATGCTTTCTGCAATGTTGCGTCTTTTATTGCTGTCTGCTGTTTTAGGTGTTTTTCTCCGAGTTCAGAAATAAGTTCATGAAAAGAGTATTTGAAAATGCTTGAAACGACAATTTGCGGATTATGTTCTTTTGATATTCCTTCTTTCGGAATACTTACTCTGTTGGCTTTAAACATAACCACCGGCTTTAGTGCGATTTTATATTTTTCTGCTACTTTGCGACGATATTGAGAGATAATCACCGCCGAAAGTGCACGCTCCATAATTGGTGCGTTTATTTGCAAAGTTCGCACATCTTTTGAGAACCCGTCCAAGCGATATTCTTTTAGATCATAACGATAAATCGCTTTGTCTTTGTATTTTTCCAAAATTTCAGGATATTCCTGTTCTAATCGTGCCGTTGCCGTAAATTCCAAAAGCACATTTTCTTTTTGGCTATTGGCGTTCAAAATTCGCACCACTGTATTTTC
>CAZFCX010000092.1:0-997 GCA_964517825.1 uncultured Bdellovibrionales bacterium | reverse complement strand
GGTTATGCGCTTCGTCCGCAATCAAAACAATTTTCTTGTCTGCAAAATCTTCATAAGTCAAAGCATTTTCGCGAGCGAAATTAAAGCGAGAATGCAAAAGAGCAGTGGTAGAAAAAATAATATTTATATCCTCGTCATTTACCCCTTCAAAACTATCAACTTCTTTGATTTTCACTTCTCTGCTATCAATCACGATTTTGTCGGCAAATAGATATTTTTTGGAATTCGGATCAAGAAAATTGGCTTTGGTCTTTTGGATAATATTGCCAAGGCGTGTAAAGAATATGAAATTTCGGTAGCCCTTTTGATAAAAATATAAAAGATTGGCGGCCATTATGAATGTTTTGCCCGAGCCGGTCGCCATATTAAACATCAAGTGAATTGGCTTTTGCTTTTGGTGGTATTCTTCGCAGTAATAATAAAATCGCCCTAGTGCTTCTTTTTGATATTCACGCGCCGGAAAAGTCGGATTAAGATTTTTCAAAATATCCGATTTTTCAGTCGCCTTGTTTTTAAAAACGTCGTCACCGGCAAAATTTTTATATGAATTAAATTCGTCGTATAACATATTATTCTTTTAATAAATTCAGAAATGTCTGTATTCTCCCAAATAATTCGTCAAAGGTTATTATTTCAACTTCTTTAGAGAAGGATCTATATAATTCAAAAGATTTTTTCTCATCATTGCCTTGTAAATTATCTATTTTACCAATGACCAAAATACACTTAGCGTTATGCAAAAATTTACCATTATTATCTCCGTGAGTATTTATATAAATTTTTCTTTGGTTCAAAACTTGATTTATACCCCCGGTCAATTCATCGCTCATACTAAAAATCACATTGTCTTTTCCGTCTTCGTCGCCACGATATTTGTTCCCGACGATTTTTGTTTCTGGGGTTTTTATTTCAATAAAAGCTAAATTACCAGTAAGATCATTTTTATATAATAAATCACCTTTTACACCCCCCTTATCATCATCCTCTTTTCCTCCGC
>CAZFCX010000091.1:0-3548 GCA_964517825.1 uncultured Bdellovibrionales bacterium | reverse complement strand
ATTTTATGGAAGAAAAGCAAATGAATAAAAAAGACAAATCCATTGGCGAGAAAATTAAAGCCTGGAGAAAAAAGAAAGAAATTACGCAAGATGCTTTAGCTAAAAAGGCGGATATTCCCTATACCACTCTCGCCAAGATAGAAAGCGATGTTATTAAAAATCCCTCGCTTCAAACCCTTACTAAGATTGCTAATGGATTGGGTATTACCATTGACGATTTAATCAAGATTTAACTATGGCAAAAATTAACGAAGCAACAGACACAGATCTGAAAATAATCGAAGACTTAAAAAAACTCGGCTGGAAAGTCGGAGATACTTTGCTGTATCAACAAGAATACGCACTAACTCCAGAGCAACAAAAACAATTTGAGGGGAAGAAAAGCGTTAAACCCGATATTACGCTTTTAGATTTGAATCATAATATTGTCGCTATTTTTGAGAATAAATTTGAAAACGAGAAAAAAGCGCTTACAAAACTTCGCACACTTTACGCCGCAGTTTTAAAACCTCGTTTTTTGTATGCTTGTTCACCAGAGAGAGTCCTTTTTTATGATACCGAATGGAAAGGACTTGAAGCTGGCGAATTTCGCCAAGTCAACAGTTTAATGACGCTTGAAGAAATGCAACTCAAAATAGAGCAAGCAAGAAAAATAAATCTTGATCGAGAAATAACCATTGATAAAGGCATTGCAGGAGGAATCAATCCAAGCTGTGGCAAAGAAACCTATTATCAAGCTGAATGTATTCAAGCGCTTATTCAAAGATACAAAGAAGGCAAGCAAAAAATGCTTGTGCATATGGCGACTGGGCTTGGCAAAACCAGAACAATGGTCGCTTTTACGAAAGCACTTTTGGAATACAATATGGCAAAGCGAGTTTTATTTGTAGTTGATCGTGTTATGCTTGCCGAACAGGCTATCAACGACGGATTTTCGCTTATCAGTAAAGAATACTCAGCCGTTCGCATTACTTCCGGAAATTACAAGCAATACAAAAATGCACAAATTCATGTTGTGGTTATTGATACGCTAGAAAATATTTATCAAAATATACCAAGCACTTTTTATGACTTAATTATTGTTGATGAATGTCATCGCTCAATCAATATTAACCGCAAACTTATTTTTGATCACTTCTTGTGTCCGCGTGTTGGATTGACTGCTACACCAAGAACAGCAGTCGCCAAGAAAGGCGTAACAATTCCAGATGAAGATTTGGCAATTTTAGATACATACAGACTATTTGGCTGTGAAACTGGCGAACCTGACTATCAATTCGACCTTACTCGTGGCATTGATGAGGGCTTTTTGGCTCCCTATCAAGTTTTATCTATTGAAACCGAGTTAATCAAAACCGCTAAAGAAATCGGTGTTGAATTTGATCACTACATTGATCCGGAAACCGAGGAAGTAGTAAATCTCGAAAGCTCGAAAAAGATAAAATTGGAACAGTTAAATAGAAAATTTATCGCTTGGGATAATTGTTTGAGAATTGCCGAAGAACTGAAAGCAAATACAGAATATGGAGAAAAAATAATTTTGTTTGGCGTCAGCCAATCGCACGCCGTTCAACTCGTCAAAGCAATCAATCAAGTGTTTAAAACAAGCGAGGATGAATTATCACCTCGTTATGCAGAAGCGATTATTTCAGAAAACGACGAACTTAATGCCACTTTCAAAAAATGGTTTAAAGACCAAAATCACAAGCCGTTTGTTGCAGTTTCGGTTGATATTATGAGTACCGGCGTTGATATTCCTTGTGTCCGCTATATTGCTTTTGCCAATCTTACAAAGTCAGTCGGTAAATATATTCAAATGCTCGGGCGCGGAACACGCCTTGATCCTAAAACTGGGAAATTCAGTTTTAAGGTCTTGGATTTCGTGGGTCTATGTCAAAAAATGGAAGATAACGGCAAAGGTACAGCTAAAGAAAATAAAAAGATTATTTCAATGGCTGGTGGTACAACAAGTCAGGGCACCGGCTCAGGCACACACGGAACAGGTCATGCAGGAATTATAGACAATCCCGATCCCGCACATTTGATTCAGCGCGTTTACTTGCACGGCGACAGTATAAAAGTAATAGACAATATTCCAACTGAGAAAGCCAAAGAAATTTTTGAGGAAGAAATAAATAAAAACGCCACGCCGGAAATTGTTGAAATAAAGAAAAAAGTGAAAGCAGATGAAAATTATGAGCCAAGCGAGCAAGAAATTGATGAAATAAAAGTTTGGTCCAAGAATCCAAATGTTTATCTTGATGAAGGGCAGTTGCAAAAAGCCTACGACTTTGAACAGGGATCAATTTGGGACTTCTTCTTACACGCGCTCAAAATCAAAAAAATTCCAACACCGAAAGAGCGAGTAGAAAGAGGTTTTGATTCATATGTTCAAACATATAATTTTAATGACAAGCAAATTCAAATCTTGCGCGATATGAAAGATATTGTCTCGGCAAATATCGCTGAGAAAAAAAGGATTTCACCGCAAGAAGTATTTAATAATCCGGTATTTGTAAGAATTATCGGCGCTGATTATCAGGAAGTAAATCAAACTTTTGATAATCGTTTCCCTCAAGTATTTGAGGAATTACAATCAACATTTAAGGTATAAACTATGGGAAGATCAACAACGCATTACGCGGATAGCGAAACGAATAATATCCTCAAAAGGCTTCATAACAAGCTCCGCCCTGCCGGTACGCCGGTTGAAAGAGTCGAGTATATTATTGAGCTTCTTTTGCTTCGTATTTTTGAAGCTAAACTCAAACAAGAGGAATCATTTAAACCACTTCGGAGTCTCTTCGTCGGTGAAAATTATCGTTTGCTGTTTTCACATTTACTTTCTCTTAACGGTGAGCAGATTTTGTCAGAACTCAATAAAAACATTTTTCCTTTTTATTCCGCTATTCTTTCAAAAAGCCGAACGGTAGTCAGCGGAAACTTGCCTCAAAAAATGCAAGATCAGTTGGTTTTAATGGAAGAAGTGTTCGCCAATTCAAACTTTACCAACAATGTAAAAGGCGGAGTGATTGCCGAAGTAATCGGCATGGTGAACGAAATTGACGAAAAATTAATTTTAAAAACTGATTTACTGGGCGATGCGATTGAGTCCGCACTTTCCGAAACAGGCGGAACCAAAGATTTGGGGCTATATCGAACGCCCGATCATATCCGCCAAATGATGGTTAAGATGGTTGACCCCGATTTTACCGACACGATTTTTGATCCCGCCTGCGGTACGGCCGGTTTTCTTTTTGACGCTTATGATTATGTGATAGAAAAAGCGCGTCAGACTCGAAAATTCCCAGCCGAACATATCGCCAATATGTTTTATCGCACCGGAATCGGCGGAATTGAATATCAAGGAAGAATCCGCAAAATGGCGGCGGTGAATATGTATATTCGTGGACTGAACCCACACAATATTGATCAAGGCGACAGCTTGAAGATGTATGACCCCTCGCGAGACGGAGGAAGCAAAAGCGTAGTGATTGCCAATCCACCTTTTGGAGCCGAGCGCGATCAGCCGGCTTATCCGAATGTTT
>CAZFCX010000090.1:721-3567 GCA_964517825.1 uncultured Bdellovibrionales bacterium | reverse complement strand
TTCATTTGAGCAATTATTTGATTAGCCAAATCTCTTTTATCAATCAAATAATTGTCCCATTTGTTCGATTCTTTTTTCTTTCGTCCGGCGACAAAGCCAAACATTTTTCCGCCGTCCAGCTTGTTAGCGTGCTTTATCAAATCAGGCGCAGGCACAAACCAAAGATAATCCCAAATATCGCCTTCCTCAGTGTCAAAATAGCAAAAAACAACCGCCATTGAGTAATTATCAACCACACCAGCCGCTTTTGTCGTAGCGGTAAAAATCTCGTCAGGATTATCGCCGAAGCGACTTTTGATCTGGATATACATTGTTTTCAAACTGCCTTTTTCTTTCACGATCAAATCAATTCCCTCGTCGTCGGAAATTGGTTTATAGCACGAAAGTGTGGTGTCGCCGTAAAGCGTAACAAGCTCCGCAATTCTCGCTTCGGCGATGTCGCCTTTCTGTTTTTTAGAAACATCTTTTGATATTTTCCAAATCTTCTCTTCTTTTTTAACTTCAACTGGTGACACGATGACAAAATTTTCATTTAATCCAAATGTAGAAGGCGCTGTTTTTGCAAAACGAGATTTTTCTTTTTTGCTATTTATATCAACAACAAGCTGGGCGTTCATGGTTGCTTCAGGTGTTTTGCCGGCGGTTTTAAGCCAACCGCGAGAAAGCGCGATTTTAGTGATCTCTTTGCTATGAAGTGGCTTGCCCGCTTCTTTCAAAATTTGATATGCAATGTCTTTAAATGAGTTCATACTATTTTTGATAACATTCTTTGCAAAGTTTGGTTTGATTTTTATTTAAACTCGCCAAAAACCTTTCCTCGCTAAAATATTCTTCGCCTTTGGCGATGATTTTTTTGCACTTCGTGCAAATGTGTTCTTTTCTAGCTGTTTTCTTGGTATATTGCATAACTAAAAATTCAGTTTTTCCCAATCACTCCAATCGTTCTTTTCGCACTTGCTCCAATCATAAACTGTCTTTTGATTTATCTTCCAACCATCACTTTTTTCAATCGCAATACCGCCGAAAAGTTTTTTGCCTTTCTGCTCTTTAATATATTCCTGCAACTTTTCCGCTTTGGCTTTCGTGTAGTTCCCGCCGTCGCGATCTCCCATATCTTTCGTTTCAAAAATTCCAATTCGTCCGTCGGCTAATTGCACGAGATAATCAGGGTAAAAAGTATGGATTACTCCGACGGGATATTCATATTTAACACCAAAATAATCCTGTTTGTTTTCGCCATTTTTCCACCACCATACTATTTTGTCGCTATTTTCCGCCAAAAACTTTTCAAAATTCTTTTCGGGATTAAGTCGAGAAGCGGACAAATAGCACGGCTCATAAACAAATTTTTCATGCTCCACGCGCTCGTCTGTGTGTTGATTGAAAAAGCTCTCTTTGGCAATTTCAAAATCATAAAATTGCTCGCTTTCTTCCACGCGCTTCAAAATTTCTTTTTCGCGAACCGCTTTGTATGCTTCAATCGCGCTCGCCAAAATTTCTTCAAACTGCTTTCTGTTGCCGTTGTGCGCCAAAACCATTTGCACGAGTATCATTTCCTCTGGCCATGCTTTTGATCCGAGATATTTTCTAAACCAAGTATAAATTGCCGTCTTCACCGCAGGCACAGACCTTTTAACATTCTTAAATGAGCCGAGGCGCTCTTTGATAATCTGCTCAAACAATGCTTGCAAATCATTGCCCGCAATAGTTAGGCGAGCGCGAGCAGCGGAATCAATTTTGCCTTCAATCTCGTCAAAAGTCGTGCCTTCAATTTTGGCGTTGGCGATTATGTCTTGCTGATATTTCTTTACATCTAAAATCACGCCTTCCTTTTCCACTTTTGCCACATTTTGGGCAAACATTGTATGGTCGCCTTTCAATCCAAAATGTTCGCACGCTGTTTTTTCAAACACAGGCGTAAAACTGGAAGTAATGTCGCCATAATCCGCGCGCGATTTATAGTAAGAAGTCAATTTGATCGGTTTATAGACTTCTTTGCGGACAGCTTTCAAGTGTTTGATGATGTTCGGATTGTATTCTTCTTTTTTGACGATAATGCTTTGGACATTGGTATAAATATATCCGCGATTTAAGTCTTCACTCGCATAATGCTTTTGCTCGGGCATACGCAAAATGCGCCCGACAGTTTGGATTTCAAAAGTTTCGCTTTGCGATTCTCGGAATTTCACCAAAATATGCGCGCGCGGACAATCCCAACCCGTATCAATCGCTTGCTTGAAAATCAAAAATTCAATTTCATTGTCTGGCTCGGACACCCAATCCAAAGTTTCTGATTTCTGCTCCGATAACCAAATGGCGAGTTTGCCGTTGCCAGTTCCGTCTTTTCGTTCGGTTATGCTTTTATCCGCTAAAAACTTTCTCACCGCTTTTATTTTATCCTCGCCAGCTTCGGCGGTCGGAATCTGCACCAAAACAAGCGGATTGATATTCGCATTTTCTTTTTCAAAAAGTTTTTTCAATTCCAAGCGTTTTTTATACGCCGTTTGCAAAACTACTTCTTGCGAATCTGCCTCGTCATCAGTTATCTCGTCAATCTTTTCATTAATAATCAATTCCTTTTTGATCATTCCTTCGTCAATCACATCTTTCGGTTCAACGAAAACATAGCCTGCCGTTCCACGCGCCAAATCTCTTGGGTCGGGCGTAATTCGGGGAGTGGCACTCATTTCCAAAATCACATCAGCGTTTATTTCGTCGCGTAATTCATTGGTTCGCTCGGCGGTCGCGCCAATATGACTTTCATCAATTATCATGATGACTTTTCGCTGTTCGCGGGTTTTGGATAACACATCGCGAAAATTCAATTTTTCGCCGTCTTTCATTAA
>CAZFCX010000090.1:336-674 GCA_964517825.1 uncultured Bdellovibrionales bacterium | reverse complement strand
TCTCGTTCTTTGCTTCGCAATTTTTCCCAGTTCACAACAACAACCTCGTTGCGGACAATTCTTTCGCGCCCACCAGTAAATTCTTCCTCCACCAGCGACACTCTCGGCGCTCCGCCAAATACTCGTTCCAAACTATGTTTGCTTTGCAAATGCAGTTCGCCTTTGCCGATACTTATCCAAACAAAACACAAGTCCGTTTCTGGCACTTCTCTGATAATTTCTTCAATAAACTTGGCAGTCATCAAAGTTTTTCCGCTACCTGTTGGCGCTTGAAAAACGCACACTTTCTTTTGCTCCTCTTTCGTAAGAAGTGTTTTGAAAGTGGCGATAAGTTCACC
>CAZFCX010000090.1:0-291 GCA_964517825.1 uncultured Bdellovibrionales bacterium | reverse complement strand
GGCTCCAAACTCACGCCTTGCCAATCAGCAAAATCGTTTTTGTCTAGTCCTAGCGGATCAAAAGTAAAACAATACAAAATTTTTTCGCCTTCCATTTTATCCAGTTCCTTTTTTAATTGCGATAAGCTATCTCGCTCCATAGAATAATACACACCCATAATTCTGCCGTTTTGTTCAAAAATATGATAATCGGGCTTGGCTTTCACTTCATCAAAAATTCCTTCGCGCAAACATAACATCTCAGTGCATTCGCGCGTAATCCTTATTTTCAGATCATCACGGCTGATAGAA
>CAZFCX010000089.1:0-3599 GCA_964517825.1 uncultured Bdellovibrionales bacterium | reverse complement strand
ATCATTTGAAAATATTACAAGAGTTATTGGCGAATTTAGAAACGGTCATGGTTTTTTTTCGCATGGTCAAGATTTACAAGCTGAAAAATTTGATCGGTACTTAATAGAACTCACCATCTCATCTTCTGATCTACTGGCAAGTTTTTTGATTGTTTCTCATGCAGAAGATCTGAAAGATAGAAATCGAGTTTATTATGAAGAAAATAATGAATTTAATCGCTACATTGATGAAACAAGCGAAGAATATCCTGTCGTTCGTGGAATACAACTTTCTCCAAGCCGTGCGTTGTTTAGCGATATTGAGGCATACAAAGAAGAGTTGTTGGTGTTCATAAATGAAAAGATTGATTTGATTGAAAGATTGGAAAAATCAGAAAATTTTGTTTCTACTCGATCAATTTGTTCTGATTTAATCCCTCTCCAAAATTATTTGACCGAAACTGAATTAAAGCGAGTTATTAGAGCAGGCATTGATAATCCGCAAATTTACAGAATATTAGGACACGGATATACGAGGAATTTGTTTACATGGATTCTTGAGGAAAAAGATGAAGTGCTTACTACGCAAGAGATTGCAGATTTAAAAACGGCTTTTGCCAAAAAATTATTTTAAAATTATGAGCAAAATATTTGAATCAACAATTGAAGAATTTGTAATAGAACTCTTGCAGAATCAGGGCTGGCAGTATTTGTCACCAGAAGAACAAGAGCTTGAAAGACTAAATCTAAACGAAGTAGTTTTGAAAAATCGTTTGAAGCGAGCGATTGAAACGATCAATCCCACTATTTCAGAAGAAGCGCGCGAGCAAGCTCTGCGCCAAGTTTTGAATTTGCCAAGTCAAAATTTAATGGATAACAACGAGGCATTTCACCGACTAATTACCGAGGGTATAGAAATTGAAGTTATGGGCGAAGAAGGAATCAAAGGTGATAAGGTGTGGTTGGTTGATTTTGAGCATCCGGAAAATAACGAATTCTTGGCGTGCAATCAATTCACGGTTATTGAAAACAACATCAATAAGCGCCCTGATGTGGTTTTGTTTGTTAACGGCTTGCCTTTGGTTGTGATTGAACTAAAAAATCCGACGGACGAAAACGCAACTGTTCAGAAAGCATTTACACAATTGCAAAATTATAAAAACGCCATTCCTTCGCTTTTTTACTATAACGCCACTCTCGTAGCGTCTGATGGACTGGATGCGCGCGCCGGTACGATCTCGTCCGATATTTCCCGCTTTTTAGCGTGGAAATCAAGCGATGAATTCAAAGAAGATACCGCAACAACTCCGCAGATTGAAACGCTTATCAAGGGAATGCTCGGAAAAGAAGTTTTACTTGATCTTATTCGGCACTTTATTGTTTTTGAAAAAAGCAAAAAGGAAGATGCAAAAACAGGTTTGGCGTCTGTAGTAACCATCAAAAAAATTGCCGCTTATCACCAATATTTTGCGGTGAATAAGGCAATTGAGGAAACCTTACGCGCAACCAGCGAGCAAGGAAACGGCAAAGCAGGTGTGGTATGGCATACGCAAGGAAGCGGAAAGTCGCTCTCAATGGTTTTTTATACCGGAAAATCTGTTTTGGAATTAAACAATCCGACAATTGTTGTTATTACAGATAGAAATGATTTAGACGATCAGCTATTTGATACTTTTGCTTCCTGTAAGCAATTGCTTCGCCAAGAACCGGTACAAGCCGAAAACCGCGAAAATCTAAAAGAACTTTTGCGAGTAGCCGGTGGTGGAATAATCTTTACGACTATTCAAAAATTCTTCCCAGAGGACGGCTCGGCAAATTTCGATTTGTTATCTGAAAGAAAAAATATCATTGTCATCGCCGATGAAGCGCATCGTAGCCAATACGGATTTGGCGCAAAAACAACGGAGAAAAATGGTGAAATTTTTACTAAATACGGATTCGCAAAATATTTGCGTGACGCTTTGCCTCACGCTTCATTTATCGGATTTACCGGAACTCCAATTGAAAAAGAAGACGCATCAACTCCGGCAGTTTTTGGAAATTATGTTGATGTGTATGATATCGCCCAAGCGGTGGAAGACGGCGCGACCGTTCGTATTTATTACGAATCCCGTCTTGCGAAGGTTCATCTAAAACCAGAGGAAGCCGCAAAACTTGATGAAGAAGTTGAAACAATAACTGAAGGCGAAGAAAGCACGGCTAAGGAAAAAGCCAAAGCAAAATGGGCGCAATTGGAAGCGATTGTCGGACATAGAGATAGATTAAAAGTTGTTGCGACAGACCTTGTTGATCATTTCGAAAAACGCCGCGAAGCATTTGAGGGTAAAGGAATGGTCGTTTGTATGAGCCGAAGAATAGCAGTCGAACTTTATGAAGAAATTATTAAAATTCGTCCCGATTGGCACAACAAAGATTTAAAGAAAGGCGCGATTAAAGTTGTCATGACTTCGTCATCGTCTGATCCTGAAAATTGGCAAATACACAGCACAACCAAACAAGACAGGAAATTTATTGGCGACCGCTTCAAGGATGAAAGCGATGAATTAAAATTAGTAATCGTTCGCGATATGTGGCTCACCGGTTTTGATGTGCCGTGTTTGCATACGATGTATGTTGATAAGCCGATGCGCGGACATAATCTCATGCAGGCAATTGCTCGCGTAAACCGTGTATTTAAGGACAAACCGGGCGGATTGATCGTTGATTATATTGGCATCGCCTCAGACTTAAAAACAGCGCTTGCGACATACACCCAGAGTGGTGGCAAAGGCGCGCCAACGCTTGATCAAAACGAAGCGGTGGCGGCGATGCTTGAAAAATTTGAAATTGTTGAGCAGATGTTCGCGGGTTTCAATTATAAAAAATATTTTTCAGCAGATACGCGAGCAAAACTTACAATTATTCTTGAGGCGCAGGAACATATTCTTGGATTAGAAGATGGGAAAAACAGATATACAAAGCAGGTTGCACTCTTGTCGCAAGCCTTTGCTCTATCTGTACCAAATTTGAAGGCAATGGAAATCAAAGATGAGATCGGATTTTTCCAAGCCGTGAAAGCGCGACTAACAAAATTTGAACCAGTTGGATCCGGCAAATCGGATGCGGAAATTGAAACAGCTATCAGGCAGATTGTTGATAAAGCCGTGGTTTCAGAGGGCATTGTTGATGTTTTTGATGCGGCAGGAATTAAAAAGCCGGATATTTCAATCTTATCCGACGAATTTTTGGCAGAAATTCAGGGAATGGAAAGAAAAAATATTGCTCTGGAGTTATTGAAAAAATTATTGAACGATGAAATCAAGATGAGGATGCGAAAGAATTTTATCCAAAGCCGGAAGTTGTCGGAAATGCTGGAAAGCGCAATTAAAAAATACCAAAACAACCTTTTGACTGCGGCTCAAGTGATTGAAGAATTGGTTAAATTGGCAAAAGATATTCGAGAATCGGACAAACGCGGAGAGGCGTTGAATCTTGGAGATGATGAGTTGGCTTTTTATGATGCTCTTGCTAACAACGACAGCGCTAAAGAGGTTTTAGGAGATAAACAATTGGCTGCAATCGCAATTGAAGTTTTTAGAAGTGTCAAAGGAAATGCAACAATCGACTGGACACTAAAAGAA
>CAZFCX010000088.1:0-3610 GCA_964517825.1 uncultured Bdellovibrionales bacterium | reverse complement strand
TGTTTTTTGCTTGGTTCAAAAAGATGCAAAACCGAATTCACCAAAAAAAGAACGAGGCTGAAGATTAAGGCCCAAATGAAACTTTTAACTTGAAATCCCGGAACAATTCGGCTGGTCAGCAAAACCAGTCCGGCATTGATCACAAAAGTAAATAGTCCCAGCGTCAGAATTTCCAGCGGCAAAGTCAAAATAATCAGAATCGGCCGGATAATGGTGTTTAAAAATCCCAGCACCACCGCCACGACCAAAGCCACAAACAAACTTTTGACATAAATGGCGTCGGCCGGGAGCAAATAGGCTGTGATCAGAATTGCCAAGGCTGAGAGAAACCAATGAATTATAGTACGCATATAAATTAGTTTATAAAGTTATAAAGCTCTTAAAGTTTATAAAGCACCTAAACTAAGTTTATTATATCATTTTCTTCAAAAATTCTCGAACAGCCCTTTCTGCCTGTTTCACGCTTTTTGTTTTCATGAGTTCCACGCGCAGTTCTTTGGCTTCGTCAAATCCCCTGGCATAGGTGGCATAATGTTTTTTAATCACATCGCGGTGCTTTATGCCTTTTAATTCCTTTTCAAATATTTTGGCATGTTCAATCATAGCTTTCAGTCTTTCCTGAAGCGGAACTTTTTCAATTTTTATCTTGCGATTGAAAAACCAGGGATTTCCTAAAACCCCGCGCCCAACCATAATGCCTTGGACTTTAGCTTTTCTGGCTTTCAAAATTCCATCTTTGATATTTTTAACATCGCCGTTGCCGATAACAACTACACCACTGCCTTTGGCAATTTCAGCGGCTCTTGCAATCGTATTCCAATCAGAATTTCCGGTAAAGGCTTGTTTTTTAGTCCGCCCGTGAATTGTAATTGCCGCCGGTTTTTCCGCCAAAATTTCTGGGAGCCATGTTTCGATTTCATTTTGGCTAAAACCGATGCGCGTTTTGACTGAAACCGGCAAATCGCCAGCACCCTCTTTAGTCGCTCTAATAATTTCTCTGGCCCGTTTCGGGTTTTTAATGAGCGCCGCTCCGGCTCCCTGATCTACAATGCTTTTGTCTGGACAGCCCATGTTGATGTCGATTCCGTCAAAACCCAATTCGCGAACCAGCTTGGCGCATTCCCGAAAATTTTCCGGTTTGGCACCGAACAGCTGAGCCACAATCGGATGTTCGTTTTCCAAAAAACGCAAAGTTTTCAGAAGAACTTGCCTGCCTTTCTTGTCCATGAGGCCATCTGCAGCCACAAATTCCGTAAACAAAACATCAGGCCGGCCATATTTAACCAGCATCTGCCTGGTAGCGATGTCAGTGACGTCGTGCATCGGCGCCAACACAAAAAATGGTTTTTTCTTCTTGGCTAATTCCGCCCAAAAGTTCTTTTTCATATCCAAAAGACCCCAACTAAAATACAAATCTTGTACGAATATACCAATAAAAAAACATTAGTATATTAGTAAGAGATTAGCAAATTAGTTGGGAAAAAGCTATTCCGCCGTCTGTCCCAAATTCGTCTTTTTAAAATTAACTTTCCAAATCGGCTCATAGGCATTGTCAAATTCATCTTTAACCATAACCGTTTCGCCCTTCATAAGCGTTGAAATCGCCACATCATTCATCATTTCCCTGTGCGTTTCAACTTCCAGTTTCAAATCCTCCAGTTTTTCCCAGCTGCGTCCCAACTGCGCTTGGACCCGCGCTTCGATTTCTTTTTTCTTTTCCCGCAAGACTTTGATTTCTTCTACGATTTCTTCATATTTATCCGCCTGCGCTAAAGCGTCTTTATACATATCCCTGAGATCTTTCTGCTCTTTTTTCATTTCCCTGATTTTGTTAAAAACCTCCTGTACGTTTTTCATTTGTTTATATAAATTAGTTTTTACACCACAACGTTTTCCATAGTAACATAAAATATTTTTTCAGACAAAAATGCCGTAATCTCTCATTTGAAAGACCACGGCATTTTAATATTCATTATCATACCAACTTTATTGGCACCCTTTCGCAACAAGGACAATGTGGCACAAACTCAGTGACAGTCCTTTTCCTCTGGCCAACAGACACGTCATGTAAAAGCTCTGCCAATTTGGCTTCCGAGTCACATTTAGTGCATATTATTTTTCCCTCTTCGCTCCGATATACAACTTCGCTATCGGATCTTTTTACATACTTCTTTTTGCATTCCGTACATCGTGCCTCTATAACTTTATAGGCATGGTCTCTCAAACTAACAATTTCCCACTTCAGTGCTTTTCCACAGCATTTTTCCATAGCCGACTCCTTTCTTGTCGCTATTATTATATAGACATTATTTGTTAAAGCAATTTTTGCTTCACATTTCGTTCAGAAACTATAGCAAATACAAGAGAAAATGCAAGCCAAACCCCGCACTAACTTTTTATATTTATTTATATGAGCATTTTTTCAAAAAATTAAGGTGCCATTGTTAAATTATTTTTTAATTATCCGAAAATTAAAAATTTTTCATAAAAAGTTAGTGCGGGGCAAACTAAAAAAGGACGCCATGTCCTTTTTTGTTTTTTGTTTTTGTTTTTGGGGAACTTATCTCAAAATATTTCCTGCCGCTTCTGCGGCAAGGCCTGCTAAAAATTGCAAGCTGATATATTTTTAAGATTTATCTATAAATATCTCTCTAATTCATTGTAATAGTAGCCCACATCTTTAATCCACTTGAGCTCACTTTTATCTTTTTCTGCATCATGACAGCCATAACCGCATTTCCAAACCACCATTTCATTGGGAGAGTTTATTTTTTCTTCCTGAATAAGTTCGTCCAGCCTGTTGGCTACTGCATCGACTGCTTCCTTTGGAGAATCAAAACAAGTGTGCCCGCCACTGCCCATTTTTTCCGATTGCAAACGAAAACCCCAATAGTTGAAACAGTCTTGTCCGTTCAGTACTGGCCTTCTTTTGCCCCAATTGCTTTCCTTTTTAGCAATCGCCACCAAAAAAGCTGCTGTTTGTGGGTTTTTTTTGGCAATATAGGGAGCCATCTTTTCAATTGGATAGCCTTTGACCATTTTTTTGATTCCTCTCTCCAGCTCAGTTTTCTTTTGAACTTCAGTTGAAACGCCGGCTACTTGTCCAACAGGCTCATTTTGCGCCTTAAAGACATTTGTAAAAATCATTCCAGTTATCATGAAAATTATAGAAATAGCTAATGCCAAAATTCTACCTTTAGACGGTTTAATATTTCCCAAACTTAAAGGCATCACTTTTTTGCTTTTTGATTTTATTTTTTTTCGTTTTTTTATTTTTATTTTAATTTTCTTGTTTTTTTTGACCGAAATATTTTTTCTTTTTTTCAAATTTTTCCTTTTTAAAACAACGCTTTTGCGTTTTCTTTTTTTTGCCACTTTTTTTAGGATTTTTTTCTTTGGTTTGGCGGCGCTTTTTGTTTTTTTCTTTTTATGTTTATTTTTGGCCATATTGGAAGATGTTATTACCTAAATAAAGCAAAAACGGGCGTTCACCCGTTTCAACTCTATCTATTTCAATATATCCATTATACACCCAAACAAACAAAAAGTCAATTATTTGTATGCGTCCACCCTACTTTGCACTCTTGAGGTAAATTAAAGTTTACTGGTT
>CAZFCX010000087.1:0-3671 GCA_964517825.1 uncultured Bdellovibrionales bacterium | reverse complement strand
CGCGCAAAGGATTGGAGGTATAAATCAGGGTGGAGGCAGCGCGCAGTCCCTGACCGTTGAAGATGCGGAGGCAATAAAAAACGAAATTGAAAATGTCAAAGCGGTGGCGCCAACGGTAACCAAAAGAAGCCAAATCACGGCCAAGGGCAACAATACCAATACCCAAGTTATAGGAACAACTGAAGATTATTTGGTTGTACGCAATGTTGCAGTAGACTCAGGCTCATTTTTTAGTCAGCAGCAGATGAAAGGTTCAGCCAAGGTGGCTGTGATCGGTCCGACAACCAGGGATGATCTTTTTGGAACAGAGATTGATCCAGTAGGAAAAATAATTCGTATCAATAAAATGGATTTTACCGTGATTGGCATGACCGTAACCAAAGGTGGCAGCGGTTTCAACAATCAAGACGATGTGGTTTATGTTCCTTTGACCACGGCCCAACACTATTTATCCGGAGATGAATATGTAAATAGCATTAGCGTGGCAGCAACTGACCAAAATTCTATGACGGCAGTGCAGGAACAAATTTCCACTTTACTCTTAACTCGTCATAAAATTTCAAATCCCGCAGACGCTGATTTTAGCATGATGAATCAAAATGATATAATTGCTACTGCCACGAGCATAACCGGCACATTCACAATCCTTCTTTCTTCTATTGCCGGCATCTCACTTTTGGTTGGGGGAATCGGAATTATGAATATGATGCTGACAACAGTCACGGAAAGAACGCGGGAAATCGGTCTTCGCAAAGCTGTTGGCATCAGAAAACTGTATATCAACTTGCAATTTTTAGCTGAAGCCGTGATTTTGACTTTTTTGGGCGGCGCGCTGGGGATTGTCTTGGGATGGATAATGTCTCTTTTGGTTACTCATTTTATCAGCAGTCTGACAACCAGCATCTCTTTATCTTCGATTTTATTGGCTTTCGGAGTTTCAGCCGGAGTCGGAATTGTTTTCGGTTTCTATCCGGCCCGCCGCGCAGCCAATCTGAGTCCCATAGAAGCCTTGAGATATGAATAATATATTATAGCTTATAATAAAAATTTAGTTGACATAAAATGCCCTGCGGGGTATTTTAATTTTATTGTTATTTTAAAAAAAGGGGGAATAAGAGTGAGCACAAATCAAGATTGGTTATCATGGCGACCATGGTCTCGGGATTCTTTTTTGAACGATAAAGACAAAGATACGGTTTTTTGGTTCACAATTGCTGCTAAAATTAATGGCAGCAATGCTCCTGAAAGTTTTAGGGAACAAGCCTGGGTAGAATTACTTAGGCGAGGCATAAAAGAGCCTGAAATTACTTTGCATTATCTTTCAACCAACGCTCCTGAACCATTCAATTGCGAAGCCAGGGAATTGTTGGATCAATATCTGGCCAAGAAAAAAACTAAATAAAATTGCTAAAAAATTTAGCCAAAAACCCTCCTGAGAGGGTTTTATCTTGTTTAAAGCAAAGATTGCGTGCTACTGTTGACAAAAGGCTATTTAAAGTATAGACTAATTTGTTAGTTCTTTAATAATCTTAATTTTTTTATTTGCCATAGCAGAAAGGAATTTTTTGATTTTTTTCTGCTGTGGCGAAATTGCCAAATCCAACAGCACAAATAAGGAGGGATCACGATGAGTGATAAAGCCAATTTAACCAATGCGGAGCTGGAGTTAACCCAAAGAATTCAGATGCATTTTCCACGAGGAGTTTTGTCTTCAGAAGTGTTAAAAAAATGGAATAGCTGTCCGACATACATTATAACAAGAGCATGTAAAAAGGCTTTTGCTGAATTTACTGAAAATCAACAGATTTTGGAAGTTCTTGGAACAGTAAATGTTCCTACTACTGAAGATTTTGTTGTTCGCAGTTATATTAGGGACATGGAGACAAGAAGCAATCGGATTATTGATATTGAAGACAAATTTAAAGAATGGTTTTTTGACCAGACTGCGGGCATAAACCAGGAATCAAAAATTCAATATCATCGACTGTGGAAACAATCAAATGATATTTCGATTATTGCTGAACTTGGAGGAGGGGAAAAAGTCGAAACAACAACGGCAGAAATGTTGGTATTGCTCAATAGACAGTTGGGTGGCACAAAAGGCGCGTTATCAACCGAGGGTTATTGGAACATTTTCTTTATTCGTGATAGGTGCTGTGTGCTTCGTGCAGTCTTTTGTCGCTGGCTTGGTGATAATTGGAAATTATCCGCTGCTCTTTTGGGTGTTCGTGGTAAGCGGTTTTTTGATTATAGCCAGGTTTTCTCCCGCAATTCCTTAAAGTCTTAAATTTAGAACCTTTGAGCTTAAGACACTTTGACCCTTTGAAAAATTTTTCAGAAAATTTCAGGGGGTCTTTTTTATTTTGAAATAATTTGTTTGACCCAGTTGTTATTTTTAAACGGGGTGGTATATACTATAAAAGCTATGAAAAAGGATATGAACACAATTAGTTCGCCCTTGGCTGACAGAATGCGGCCTCAAAAACTGGAGGATTTTTTCGGGCAGGAAGAATTGGTTGGTCAAAATTCATTTTTGCGCCAAGCTATTGAAAAAGACAATGTGCCGTCGCTCATTTTTTGGGGACCGCCCGGCAGCGGCAAAACGACACTGGCTTCAATCATTGCCAATGAAACACATTCGGAATTTGTGGTTTTGAGCGGCGTGGCCAGCGGCAAAAAAGATTTGATGGCGGTCGTTAAAAACGCCAAAGAAAAAAAAGAAAAAGGAACCAAAACCATTTTATTCATTGATGAAATCCATCGCTGGAACAAAGCCCAGCAAGACGCGCTTTTGCCGTATGTCGAGCACGGCACAGTGACGCTGATTGGCGCGACGACGGAAAATCCAAGTTTTGAAATAATCTCGGCGCTCATTTCTCGTTCGCGGGTTTTGGTTCTGAACAAACTGGAAGCAAAAGATATTCAAAAAATTATCGAGCATGCGCTGAAAAACAAAGAAAACGGACTTGGCAATCAGAAAATAAAAATATCCTCAGAAATGATCGCGCTTATTTCTAAACTAGCCAACGGCGACGCGCGTATGGCGCTAAATACTTTGGAAGCTGCGGCACAGCAAAGCACAAACGTAACGCCAGAGCTCATCAAAAAAGTTTTGCAAAAATCCCACCTCTACTATGATAAATCCGGTGAAGAGCACTACAATATTATTTCAGCTCTCCATAAATCCATGCGCGGCGGCGATGCTAATGCTGCCTTATATTGGCTGGCGCGAATGCTGGAAGGCGGTGAGGAGCCTAGATATGTCGCCAGGAGGCTGTTGCGCTTTGCTTCAGAGGATGTTGGGCTGGCGGACAATTTCGCTCTAGTACTAGCTAATAATGTTTTTGATGCTTGCCACAAACTGGGCATGCCGGAGTGCAGCGTGCATCTTGCTCAGCTGGTAATTTATCTTTCCAAAGCTCCAAAAAGTGTCAGCGCCTATTTCGCCTATGGCAAAGCTAGAAAAGATGTGGAACAATACGGAAACCTACCGGTGCCAATGCATATCAGAAATGCGCCAACGAAACTTATGGAAAAACTAGGTTATGGCAAAGGCTACAAATATACGCCGCTGGAAGACAGCACCGGACAGCAATATTTACCCGATGAACTCAAAAACAAAAAATATATCAAAATATAATGATATAAATAATAAAAATTATTAAAAAATA
>CAZFCX010000086.1:0-3676 GCA_964517825.1 uncultured Bdellovibrionales bacterium | reverse complement strand
AATGCCTCACGCGGTATCTCAATATGCTCCACACGCTTCGCGCGCGCCGCTTTTTTATTTACTTCTTGCTCGCGGATCGGTCGATATACCAAAAGCGCGTCTCCGATAACTGGTGCGAGCGTGCCTGCGGGACTGACTAAATCATTCACAATCACTTTGTATGCATCCGCGCGAGAAAATTTAAGTTTCTCCATTAGATACACATTGAGAGCGGTCTTGAGCTTTCCCCATGAGCGTTCTGGCGCAAATTTTCTATTCTCGTCTGTTTGCTTTGCAATTAATTTGAAGCAAAGTAAATTGTATAATCTTTCAAGATCATGGCGAGACATTTCCTCGTCATAACTTCCGCCTTCTTCAAAAAGCTCTTTTGTAAAATTATCGTAATCATCAATTTCCACACCGACAATCAAGCCGTTGGTTACTTTTGGCTTTAGATTGAGTTTTTTTGTATCAAGTTTTTTGTCCGCTACTTGTTTGAATGTAATTTGAAATGTATCGCCCAAGTCGTTGTAGTCCGCGCGCGTCATAAAAACAGATTCCAATTTTATCGGCTCAACATTTTTCTTTCTGAAACTTCCATTTATCGCAGGTCGATTTTCCGTCTTTGATTTTGCGTATTCCGCCAAAACTTCGTTGCGTTTATAGTTTGTGTAAAGATAGCCGAGATTAAGTTCTGGGTTGGCAAAGTGTGTGCCAAACGGCATACGCAAAATACGCCCAACAGTTTGGATTGCAAAAGTCGGGTTTTTTATTTCTCGGAACATCACCAGCACGCTCGCGCGCGGGCAATCCCAGCCAGTCGCGGCGGCTTGCTTGAACAACAAGAACGACACAGGCGAGTTATGTTTTTCCAAATCTTCTAAATTTTCTTTTTCTTTGGAGAGCCAAACGGCAATTTCATCGCTTTTTACGCCTTTACGCTTTAGATATTCCAATACAATCGTCTGTTTCGTTGTGTCGCTTGTTTCTTTGCTCGCTTGGTCGTCATTGGGTAGCTGAATCAAAACAAGAGGATTAACTTCAACATTGAGCTTTTTGTATGAGTCAATCAATTCCTGCCGTTTTGAATATGCCAATTCCAAAAGCATTTCGTCTTGGTCTAGTTTTTTGACTGCTTTTTGATTCAAATCTTCTTCTGTTTGGAAAACAATTTTTTCCTTGATCAATCCCGCCTCAACGACATCGTCTCTTTTTACTTCAACATATCCAGCAGTTTCGGCGCGAGTAGGGACATATTTTGGCGTAGCCGAAACGCGAAGCGTAATTTTCGGCTTGATAAGCCCATCAATAACTTCCAAAGCAAGATCGGTGTCGCTTCCAATATGTTCCTCATCAATAATTACGACAATTTTGCGACCTGCTTCGTGCGTTTCGTTAATAAAGTTATCGAAAGTCAGTCCCTGCTCGTTTTCACGGCGCAGTTTTCGGCTGTCTTTGCTTTTGCCTTTGATTTTCTGCCAGTTTATGAAAAAGACATCGTTCTGATGAAGTTTCTCGCGCGATAGATCGTTGAGATCAATTAAATCAAGCTCGCTCGCTCCGCCGTAATAATCAAAAAGTTTCTTCTTGCTCTGTTCGTATGAATCCTCGCTAAACGAAAACCACACAAAAGCAACATCATTGCCTGCAAAACGAGGATCACTAACAATATCTCGCAAAAACTGGGCAAGCATTATCGTTTTACCGCTTCCTGTCGGAGATTTGAAAACGAGCGGGATATTTTGATTTGGCAATTTCCATAAACTCAAAAACTGATCTTTGAGCTGTGATATTGCTGTTTCTTGAAATGGTTTTAATGCAAACATAATTTTATAAACGATTCAATTCTTTATAAACTTCGATAATCGGTTCTGGAATATCTTCGACTCTGATATTCGCGGACGAATACTCGCCTTTGTATTCGTTCTTACCCCAACTGAAAATATACAAAACGACTGGCATATTTTTCTTTTCCAATTTGGCAATAAGCTCGTTAAGTTTCGCCTTATCTTCCTTAAAGTAAATCGCCGTTAATTTTCCGTTGCCTTCAAAAATCTGCCACCAATCATTTTTTTCAATTTCGTTGAGCGTATCTTCCCGAACGGCAATCATCTCGCCAGCTTCATAGGTTATATGAATTTTTGCTTCGTCCGATACTTTGTGGATTTGTTCAATATCCACAAGGTCAGTTTTGTAATAGAAAAGATTGCTTGGAATACCAGCGACTTTTTCGCCTTTTTTATTTTTGTAGCCATTGAGAACAGCTTTGATGCGTGGATAGCAAACTGATTCAGCAATTCCGCCGTTTCCGCCGTTATTGTTTTCGTTGTTAGTACAAAGAATAAATTTGCGGTTCCCGCCGTCAATTTTGTTCATTTCCAAAACGGCGTGTCCTGTTGTCCCCGAACCAGCAAAAAAGTCTAGAACGACCGCGTTTTTCTTTGTAATTAATTTTACAATATCAATAATCAAATAAAGTGATTTGGGGAAATCAAATTGCTTTGCGGAACCTAATATCTCTTCTAATACCTTTGTTCCAAAATGATACGCGTGATATTCCTTTTTAATCCAGTGCGTTTTTATTACCTGATCTTCTCGAAGTTTTTCATATAAAACTATCCGACCGCCTTCATTTTTAGCTACAATATCTCCCTTGTTTGCCAGTTTAATGAATGTTTCTTTCGTAGTTTTCCATGTCCTTTCAACTCCCTTGTCTGTTGTGGGTGTGACTTCACTAAATCCATCTTTTTTAACAAGACTAAATTTATTCAAATCTTTACTTACATAAATAGAATAGAAAAAATGAGGTTTGTTTTCTCGCAAACTATACTTTCCGTCAGTCAGTCTTATAAAGTTTTTTAATCTATAACTCCCAAATTCATCTTCACAATCAAATCTTTCCTGCAACTCATTGTCTAAAACTGTTTTATTGAAATCTGCCTTATTGATATTTCTTGCATACACAAGCATAAATTCATTTGATGTCCCAAAAAACTTTTCTTGGTTTCGTCCTTCTGGCTTATGAACTACTGAGACAATTCCTATCCGGTTTTGTTCTCCAAAAATTTTGTCCATCAAAACACCCAAAGTAAAAAGCTCGTTATGATCTATGGCGCAAACAATAAAGCCGTCCTCCTTCAAAAGCTCATTTGCAAGATTGAGGCGGTGGCGCATAAATGAAAGCCATTTACTGTGCCTGTATGTATCTTCACCATCAACATAGTCATTGTTGTATTTCCAATCTTTTGCGCCTGTGTTGTATGGCGGATCAATATAGATAAGGTCAATATTCTTTTTGTGTGTGTAGTTTAGAACCGAAAGCGCGAGGTAATTGTCGCCCTCAATCATAATGTTGTTGGGAAATTTTTCATCCAAATCAAGACGATTCTTTAATACCTCCTTTAAAACAGGTACTTTAATCTTTGATTGCTCAACAACATCTTCTGTTTTATCCTCAAAAACCAACCCAAGATTATTTTTCTTGAGTTTTCTGATTTGAGCTTCAAGCTCTGCAACTTTTTTTTGTAAATTATTGTCTGTCATATTTACTTTATTAAATCCTCAACTTTAACATCCAAAGCCTTTGCAATCTTCTGCAAAGTTTCAATGGTAGGATTTTGGGTTTCGTCAAGTTCCAATTTGGCAATAGTATTCAAAGAAATATCTGCCAGTTTAGAAAGTCTGTCTTGAGATATGC
>CAZFCX010000085.1:0-3805 GCA_964517825.1 uncultured Bdellovibrionales bacterium | reverse complement strand
TTGTTATCGGCACTCACGCGCTTATTCAAAAAGATGTTAAGTTTAAAAATCTGGCTTTGGTCGTCATTGACGAACAACACAGATTCGGCGTTGATCAGCGCGCCTATTTGCAACAAAGAATTTCCGAAATAAATGACGGCTTGCCGGAAAAAACACCACATTTACTATCTATGTCGGCCACTCCGATTCCCCGAACTTTAGCAATGGCTTTTTTTGGCAATCTTGATCTTTCTGTTTTGGATGAAATGCCCAAAAATCGCAAACCAATCAAAACCAAGATTATCACCGCGGCCGAGCGCCAGAAAACCTATGATTTTGTGCGCAGCGAAATCAAAAACGGCCGTCAGGTTTTCATCATCTTCCCTCTCGTCGAAGAATCGCAAAAAATGTCAGAGCTCAAAGCGGCCACCGAAGAACATGCCAGACTTTCCAAAAATGTATTTCCAGATTTGAAACTGGCGCTTTTGCACGGAAGAATGAAGTCCAGCGAAAAAGAACAGATAATGAAAGATTTCTCCGCCCAAGGCGGATCCGCCTCTGGCGGAAAAAAATATGATATTTTGGTTTCCACTTCCGTCGTCGAAGTCGGCATCGACATTCCCAATGCTTCAATTATGATCATCGAAGACGCCGACCGTTTCGGACTTTCGCAGCTGCATCAATTTCGCGGCCGGGTTGGGCGCAGTGAACATCAATCCTATTGTTTCCTTTTCGCCAAAAGTTCCGCGCTTTCCAAAAGCCGCCTCAAAGCTATGGAAAAATATGCCAGCGGTTTTGATATCGCCGAAGAAGATTTCAAACTGCGCGGTCCTGGCGAATTTTTCGGCACCCGCCAATCCGGCCTGCCGGACATCGCCATGCAACATGTCACCAATGTAAAACTCATTGAAATAGCCAGCGATTATGCCAAAGAAACGCTGAAAGAAAATCCGTCTTTGAAAAAATATCCCCTTTTGCAGAAAGAACTGGAAAAATTCCAAAAAAACGTGCACCTTGAATAGCTGCACATACCATGATTGAAAACTTTGATGAAATATACTATAATATATGGGATTTCTCTTAAATTAAGTATAAATTTTCAATTTTAAGTTTTAAATTTTAAATGAATTTTAAATGACCAAATGTTTTAAAATTTGAACATTCTTATTTGATTTAAAATTTAAAATTTAGCCTTTAAAATTATTTTTAGAAAATAACTACAATCAAACATTTTTAATCAGTTAATAATTATAAACAAAATGAACCAAGCAATCTTCAAGGCCTATGACATCCGCGGCATCTATCCAAGTGATATTAATAAAGATGTGGCCTATAAAATAGGGCGCGCCATAGTAAAATCAACCGGGGCTAAAAAAATTGCCATCGGCATGGACATGCGCACTTCTTCACCGGAAATTAAAGAAGGTCTTTCTCATGGAATCATGGATCAAGGAGCCAACGTTGTAGATATAGGTTTGGTCAGCACGCCCATGCTCTATTTTGCTTCGTGGAAATTAGATGTTGATGGCGGAATTATGATCACAGCTTCACACAATACTTCCGAATGGAATGGGCTCAAGCTTTGCAAAAAAAATGCGGTGCCAATCGGAGAAGGAGATGGCATGGAAGAAATTCGCGACCTCGCTCTCAACGGAAGTTTTGAAGATTCAACCAGCAAAGGAACCATGGAAGAAAATTCTGAACTAAAATCAATATATTATGAATATGTATCAGGATTTTTCAAAAAGGGCGTGGGAAAGAAAAAAGTGGTCATTGATTTTGCCAATTCAGTTGGCGCACTTGATAAAAATATTTTTGAAATGTTCCCTGATGATATTGAACCGATTTATCTTTTTGAAGAATTGGACGGAACTTTTCCTAATCACGAAGCTAATCCGCTGAAAATTGAAACGCTTGAAGCGTTGCAAAAAAAAGTTGTTTCAGAAAATGCCGATCTGGGCATCGCCTATGATGGAGACGCGGATCGCATCGGGTTTGTCGATGAACAAGGAAAAATAGTTCCGATGGATTATAATATCGCGCTACTGGCCAAAGAAGTCCTCAAAAAACAACCTGGCAGCACGATACTCATGGATTTGCGTTCATCAAACGCAGTCAAAGAAGTTATTGAAGAAGCTGGCGGAAAAGTCAATCGCTGCCGCGTTGGACATTCTTTGATAAAAAAACAAATGCGCAACGAGGGAGCAGTTTTTGCCGGAGAACTTTCGGGACATTATTTTTTTGAAGAAAATTCCAAAGCCGAAATGACAACCTTGGCAGCCATCACTCTTTTGAATCTTATGAATAAAACCGGCAAAAAAATGTCTGAGCTTACGGAAGATTTAAAGCGCTATTATCACAGTGGCGAAATAAATTCTGACGTAGAAGATAAAAAAGGAATGATGGAAAAACTAAAAGAGCTATATAAAGATGGTCAGCTGGATGAACTAGATGGCGTGCGTATTGATTTTCCAGACTGGTGGTTCAATGTTCGCCCTTCAAACACAGAACCGAAGTTAAGATTAAATCTTGAAGCAAAAACCAAAGAGATGATGGAAGAAAAAAGGGATGAACTTTTGGAAATTATCAGGAAATAAAAATAAGGTAACTATATAAAAAGCATATGTTCAGCGATGGCTAGCGAGCGTGACGACGCGAGCTCGGAGCATTTTTTCAGCAGAAAAAATGCGTGCATCGATGAATATGTGCTTTTTATGTAACATCTAGGCTACAAAACCAACTTTCTTTTTCACCTCTTCCATCTTCTTCTCTGCAATCGATCGAACTTTGCTGGCGCCGTTTTTTAATATTTTCAAAACTTCTTCGTCTGGAAGCGCCTGCATTTTTTTTTGAATTGGTTTGAGACTGGCAATAATAACTTCCGCCAAATCATTCTTAAAATCTCCATAACCTTTGCCGACATACATCTTTTCAATTTCTTTCGGAGTTTTATCGGAAAAACCGCAGTAAATATTAATCAGATTTTTAAGCGCCGGCTTGGAATCTTCATATTTTATTTCACTGCCGCTGTCCGTCACCGCTTTTTTTATTTTCTTGCGAATCGTGTCCGCATTATCGGTTAGCGCGATATAGTTATATTCCGAAGCAGCCGATTTTGACATTTTGCTAGTCGGATCATCCAGAGCCATAATCCTCATGCCTTCTTTCACGACAAAAGGTTCAGGGATAATAAATGTCTCGCCAAATTTACTATTAAATCTTCTGCCCAAAGTTCTGGTGAGCTCTACGTGTTGCACTTGATCTTCGCCCACTGGGACTTTTTCCGCGTCATAAAGCAGGATGTCTGCAACCATCAGAATCGGATAATCATAAAGTCCTACACCGGCGCTTTCCCGTCCGCCCTTCTGAGTTTTGTCTTTGAATTGTGTCATCTTATCGAGCTCCGGCATTTTTGCAATCGTATTTAAAATCCAAGTTAGTTCTGTGTGTTCATGAACATGCGACTGGATAAAAATACTGGATTTTTTAATATCTATACCGGAAGCCAAATATATTTTTGCAATTTCCAAGGTTTTTTTTCTGAGTTCTTCCGGATCCTGCGGCACAGTGATAGCATGCAAATCCACCACGCAAAAAATTGATTCAAATTCATCCTGAAGTTTGACCCAGTTTTTGATTGCGCCCAAATAATTGCCGATATGCAGATTGCCACTTGGCTGAATCCCCGAAAAAATTCGTTTTGCCATAAATACATTAATTAATTATCAATTGCTTTAATAATACCCAAAACAGGCTTTTTTTGCAAACAATATTAACTTTTCTTTCTAGGATAAGAAAAGTTACAAAAGAAAGTCGCGCCTGATGA
>CAZFCX010000084.1:871-3857 GCA_964517825.1 uncultured Bdellovibrionales bacterium | reverse complement strand
TATATTATCGCGAATTCGCGTTACACTCAGAAACGTGTCGCTAAATATTATAGACGAGAAAGCGAAGTTATATATCCGCCGGTTGTCAGTAAACAGGGAACAATGAACAATGAACAGCAAAATACAAAATATCCCGCCACAGCGGGACCCCGCCAAGGCGGTGATGAAATACCAATTGCGAAATACTTTTTAATAGTATCAAGGCTTTCTCCTTACAAAAAAGTTGATGTTGCTGTTGAGGCTTTTAATAAACTGGGTTTGCCATTGATCGTCATTGGGCAGGGAAGCCAAGAAAAATATTTGCGGAAAATTGCCGGTGAAAATGTAAAAATTTTGGGCTGGCAGGATGATGAAACCACTCAAAAATATTTTCAAAACGCGCGTGCCTTTATTTTTCCATGCGAGGATGATTTTGGCATTACGCCGGTGGAAGCTATGGCTCACGGCGTGCCGGTCGTGGCTCTTCGGAAAGGCGGAGTTTTGGAAACGGTTCAGGAGGGAATTACGGGCGAGTTTTTTGATGCGCCGACAGCTGAAGTTCTGGCGGACGGCATTCGGCGCTTCATGTTGAATGAAAATAAATATGACAAGAATATCATTAAGGCGCATGCGCAGGAGTTTTCGGAAGAAAGATTCAAAAAAGAGTTTTTTGATTTTGTTGATAAAGTAATAGAAAAATAATTTTCAATAATCAATTTTCAATTTACAATCAATTTTCAATTTTATAATTTTCAAAAATTGATCATTGATACATTGTAAATTTAATGAAAATTGTGAATTGATCATTGAAAATTTTAAATGGATTTCCTCGGTAATAAAAAAGTAACGAATTTATTAAAAAAATCACTAGACAGTGGTAATATTAGTCATGCCTACATTTTTTCCGGGCCGGAGCATGTCGGAAAATTTACTTTAGCCAAGATGTTTGCCTTGCATTTAATCGAAGGTTCCAAGCTTGACTTGGAAATAGAAAAAACCGGCAAAGACGCTTTGCTGGATCTTATTGTTCTTGCTCCTGAGGTCACTGAGAAAAACGGAATTTCCAAACAGCGCGATATCCCGATTGAATCCGTGAGAGACGTGCAAAAAAGCCTCAGCCTTTTTCCATACCACGGCAAGTATAAAATTTTGATAATTGACGACGCGCACAAATTGAACACGGCGGCGCAAAATGCTTTGCTGAAAATTCTGGAAGAACCTAATCCGACAACCATAATAATTTTAGTAACGCATGCAGCTGACAAAATTTTGCCGACCATCCAGTCGCGTTGCCAAATGATGAATTTTAATTTGGTTTCCGAAACGGAAATGCAAAAAACTTTTCCGGAAAATATTGTTTCTCTGGCAGCCGGCAGGCCTGGTTTGGCTGAAATTATGAGTAAAAATGAAAATAAGATGGTTTTTTATTCGGAAGCCGCCAGCAGTATTAATAAAGTAATTTCCGGATCATTAAATGAAAAACTTCTGCTGGCCGAGCAAATTTCCAAAGATATGTCCAAAACTTCAGATTTGTTGAACTTTTGGCTCTGGGAAATGAGAAAAAAAGCTTTAGTCTCTGAAGAGAGCGAACGAAAAAATATTTATGCCGGCATGGAAAAAATTCAGAAAAGTCTGGAAACGCTCAAAAATACCAACGCCAATGGTCGGCTGGTTCTGGAAACGTTATTTTTGGACATTTAATAGGCGATGGTCTCCCAGCACCAATTCCAAAGTTAGTTTTATGATAAGTAATGATTTGTGCGCGGAATCGCCTGCGGCTTTTTTAAGATTAAAAATATTATTTAAATATAGAATTGGTGCGGGATGCTCATTTTTGTAGCTGCTCGCTCCACTCGCAGACAAAAATGGCAAGACGCTATATCAAAAATTGCACAGGCGAAATGGAAGAAAAAAGGGAAATAATTTCCGACACGGCTTCGCGTTTCATTTTCCGCCTGCTTTTAATCGGATTTGTCGGTGTTTCCACCTATATTCTGCTTTTTTCGGATTATCTGAAAATAACGTATGTGGAAATAACCGGGACAAAAGAACTCAGCAGCGAAGATATTCGGCAAAAACTCGGGGACTTTTTGGGCAAAAAAACACTAAAAATCATTCCCAATGATAATTTTTTGTTTGTTTCCGAAAAGCGCGTCAGCAGTCTGTTGGAAAATGATTTCAAAAAAATCCGCTCCGCTTCCGTCGCTAAAAAATTTACGAATTCGCTTTCTGTATCCATTGAAGAAAGGCAGGCGGTGCTGGTCTGGTGCGCAGGAGAAAAATGTTTTTTAATTGATGAAAACGGAGTAGCCTATAATGAGGCTGATTTCAATTCTCCGGAAATTTTGCAAAATCATCTTGTTCGAATCAATGACCAAAGCCGGCGGGAAATAGCGCTTAAAGAAAAAATCATAGAACATGAATACGAACAATACGCTTTGGGCATCAAAGAAAATTTGAAAAATATCGGCCAGGAAATTGTGGAAGAAAATTATGCCACGCCTTCAAATATGGCCGAGGAAATAAGGGTGCCGATGCAAAAAGGTTTCCAAATATATTTTTCATCCCAGTATTCCTTGGAAAAAGCCGTGCGGGCTTTGGATATCGTCCTAAAAAAAGAAATTCCCGAAAATGAATGGGAAAAATTGGAATATATAGACCTGCGCAGTGAAGGCAAGGTTTTTTATAAGTTTAAGAATGAGGAAGAGAAAAAACCAGAGGAAGTGCAAGATGAAAATCAAAATCAGAAGTGAAGGTATTTATGAATTTTATATTTTGCTTTTAAAAAAATCATTCAAAATTATGTTTTTCGGTGCACGCATTTAATATCTTTGCCCACTTTTCTTTTAAAAGAAAAGTGGACAGAAAAGAAACTTGCATCCGGATGAATTTCTGTGGCAAATTCTAAGCTCGCTCGCTAAAATTTCTGTTCCGGGCTCAGAGAAATTTTTTAACGCTCACTCGCTTGAATTTACTGACGAAATTCATATGGTGCGGAGAAATACGA
>CAZFCX010000084.1:0-861 GCA_964517825.1 uncultured Bdellovibrionales bacterium | reverse complement strand
GTTTATCGACATAGTAAATCAAAATTGATTTTCCGATCATAGCTACTGGTTCGTATTCCAGAGTCCAAGCGTAGTTGTTTTTGATTTTATTTTTGTCGCTGTAGATGCTGCCTTGCAGGTAGTTGGTGGAAATAGCATACCAGCCCTTTTCAACCGGGCGTTTGCTGTCATACCAAGGAATATATTTGTTGCCAAGATAATAGGGAACATTTCCGCCGCCGAAATAATCAACATGAATTTTTTCTATCTGCGGCTGTTCGTCGAGATATTCTTTAAGGCGCTTCAAATCCTGTCCCCAATCAGTATTGGAATCAGTGACATATTTGTAGCCATTGCTGCCGCCGCCGATGCTTTCATTGAAATATGATGTATAGCTCGGGTAAGCGGCGATTGGCGTCAAGATAATCCATAGAAGCAGAAAAGATGAAGCGACGCGGAATATTTGACGGGTTAACGGATGTTTTTCGTGTAGGAAATCAAAAACCTTTTTGCCGATGAGCAGATAGGCGAAAGGCAAAATAGGGAAGAGATGGCGAAAACCGATATTCAATCCGCCGGTAATGCTGGTGAAAACATAGAGAGCAATGAAAATAAGCAGAGTATATCCGACAACTGATTTGCGCAAAAATCCGGCAAAACGGCTGAAGATATTTTTAAATTTTAAATTGAAAAATGTTTCTTTGAGTGTGTAAATTAGAGCAAAAAGAGCTAGAAAAATAAATGGCAAAGTTTCTTTAATCAAAAAGACTACTGGAAAATAGGCCGTAAACCCATTACCGACTTGTCCGAGAAAATAGGCGCCGTTTCCGCCGGATACGCGTTTGAATGTCCAAGCTGGGCCGAACACATAAGCAGCCAGCG
>CAZFCX010000083.1:3538-3861 GCA_964517825.1 uncultured Bdellovibrionales bacterium | reverse complement strand
ATCAAAATTATTTTCTTTTAAAATAATCTGCCGAAGAATTGCTTCAGAAAAAATCTTTTTTGTGGCTTCAAACCTAACAGGAACGCACTCATCTTCTAAGGCCAACCCTTGAAGCGCCTCAAAATAATTTTGAGGATTAAGTTTCCTGACGGCTTCAATCCTAAAATTATTTTCAATTGTTGCATCACAAGCAATGCTTGCAAAAAACTCTCCCTTTTTTATCATTTTAAAGGCAACTTTTCTTACTTCTATAAAACACCTGCTTTTAAAAATTTTATAGAGTAAGCTTTGGGAAAATTCTGGAGAATCTTCATTTAATTCAT
>CAZFCX010000083.1:0-3476 GCA_964517825.1 uncultured Bdellovibrionales bacterium | reverse complement strand
CTTTCCCCAAAAAATCGTTGGGGATAACAATATTCCTTATGTTCTCAAAAGGTATTCTGAAAAAACGCGGTTTATCAACAGAAGCAAGCCAGTGAATCATAAATGGATGGCCAACAATGAAATGCAATACTTTGCCGCACAGAATTTTAGAATCAGGATTCCAATCAGGAGCTTTTATTTCTACGCCAAAAGGATTAGAAAATCTTCCTAAATGAGAATTAAGCGTAGGACCTAAAACACGATACAAGCCATCGTAAAATAATTCCTCTCTTCTTAAACCCACAATATCAATAAAACAATTTTTAATCTTTTTATATTATAGCATTTATTTAATTTTTAGTCAATTTTAATTCCTTCTTTTTGTATTATTCCTGCCCTATTTTGTTAAAAAAACTATCCCCAAGTTATCCACAATCTCTGTTTGACAAAAAAACTCTCCTTGCTATAATGATAATGCTATCGCTTGGATAATTTAAATAGCTTGCTATTTATCTTTGAAAAGCGATAGCATTTTTTATTATTATTAAAAAATATAAAAATAAAAAATAAATATAAAAGCCGTGGTTTTATCCCACGGCTTAATTTTTCTAAATAAACATAATTTCGATTGCTGGGTCATTTTTAGGCACGCAAATAATAAGTTTCTCGTTTTTTTTGTTGATACTCAAATTGTTCTGAGCCATCAATTGCTTAATCCATTCTTTTATCTCCCATTCTATAAACAATACTTCGTCACCAAAATCATTTTCCTCCCTATAATCCAACGAAAGAATGAAATAATCTTTAAAAGGAGAAAATTTTTTTAATTCTTGGTACAAAACCTTATTTTCATCAAGGCCAAGGTTTTGATAACAATGCAGCATTGCTAACAAAAAAATCAGCCATTCTCTTTCATCTCCCAATTTTAACATCGCCAATCTTTCTGTTAAACCTTGACTAAGACGTGCTTGACCAGAAAGATAATTTTCTTCTAATTCCTCAACCGCCTTTGCTGTCTCTAAAACTTTTTGCAACCTGTTCTCGTCATTCCGCTTCTTCATTAAATATTTCCTCAGCCACCAGAAGAAATCAAGGTATTTCTTTTTCTTTTCTCTATCTAAACAAAAATCAGATAAAACATTCCTCATTGTTTTTCCTCCTTTATAAAAATTTAAAGGGCTAATCCAAGAATAACACATCCTTCCCGTCTAATCAATCCCATCCGGTCAATTAAACGATAGGTTTGAAAAAACGCCATTAACTTTTTAGCGGATTTCCACATTCCCCGCAAAATCTCGTGCCAGCCGGATTTTTTGCTCCGCATTTCGGACAAGCAACTAAACTTAAAGGAGCGCCGCAATTAACACAGAATTTTCCTGTGCCAGCCGGCTTGCCGCAAACCGGACAAATAGTTTGTTTTTGTTCTATTTCGCCGGTAAAAACCTGCGTCGCCGCCGCTTTACCAGCTATATCCTCAGCTTTCTTTTTAGCTCTGGCAGCAGCTACTTCTACTGCCTCTCTGGGAGCGCAGTCAACGCAAAGGTCCTCCTGTTCATTCCAGCAGTTTTCACAAACCCAGTTAGTGCATTTTGGGCAACGGTAAAAATGGGCCTTTGCCTCGGTTTGAGCTAATTCAAAAGCTAAATCATGCTCTTTGCGCCATTCAGGCGACATTTCACCAAATTTCCCGCCAAGAATATCAGTAGCTCTTTCTACTCCATAACCTACACTATATTTTCCTAACATTTGGGCTGCAGCTCCAAAGAGACCGCCAATTGTTTTTGTTGTCTTTCCTTTTTTGTAAGATTTTGAAGAAATAAACTTTGTTTGATAACCTTCCCCGCAAATATGGCAGTTAAAAGTAAATTGGAATCCTGCCTCGGTGCTGTCATCAACAAAATTATCTGTAAAAGGTTGCAAGGCCATAGTTTTGATTTTTTTATTTATTTTTTATTTTCCAGCGGCTTATCGCATTTAATACATTTACCTCCTAACGGCGGCTGTTCTTGACCGCAATGAGGACAAGTGACCAGTAAACGATTGCCGCAATCTTCACAATAGTCGCCGAAAAATGTTATTTTGCCGCATTTCGGGCACACAATGCGAAGATTTTGACCGCAGTGACTGCAAGCTTGCCAGTCTTTTTCAATCGGCTCATGACATTTAGGACAACGATAAGGCCCTAAAGGATTTGATTTTCCGCAAAAAGGACAAACTGTAGAATTGGGAGGAATAAATTTTCCGCAATATTGACAAGGATGTTTATAGCCAACTGTTGGTTTATTTGCTTCTTCTGTTCCGGTTGACGTATATGGTGGAATAGGTTCACTTTTTTTCTCTCCGAAAAATGCCAGATAACCGGGAATGGCAATACCAACAACCGGAACAATCGTTAAAACCCCCAACCAGCTTGGTTTTTCTCTTCTTTCAGCAATTTTCATCCAGATAATAATACCTATAACAATATTGACAATTGGAATTAAAAACAATAAAAACCACCATAAAGGTTTCTGAGCAATTTGAATCATCAAGAAAACATTGGCAATAGGAATCCAAGCTAACCACTTGTTGGGAGTATTGGTTTTTTCAGCTAAAACCTGTAAAGAGAGAGCTAAATAAATATACAAAGCAAGCCCTAAAATTAAATAAAGCCAAAAATACCAGCCGATAAATAACCCTCCCGGAGCTATCAAAGAAAGCCATCCCCCCCAACTTCCCTCTTTTTCAATACATTCCCCTCTTTGGCATAAAAATCCTTTTGAACAATCAGAGTTTTTAATGCAGGCGGGTATGACTTTACAAGTTTCATCAGCCACGCATTGTTCTTCTTTATCGCAATTTTCCGGCTCGCAAGTTCTTATTTGATACATTTCATTTTCTTGACAATCATTCCCGGCGCATTCTTCATTTACCCAAGCTGAACATTGACAAGCTTTTGGCGGGACTGAAACACATTTTCCCTTTTCACATTTATTGCCTTCTCCGCAATAAACTGGCGATGACCATTCTAAATATGCATCGTCATCATAATTACCGCATTTTTGATAATTAAAATTATCAAAGCATTTAGTTTGATTAACCGTGCATTCATTTTGAGACGAGGTTGTTGGAGGAACTATTGTTGTTGACGTAGGAAACGCTCCGCATTGACCATCACAATTCTCGGATGAATAGCAAGTTTTGGCTGTCGCCTTTTGGCAATCTGCTTTAGACGCAAACTCTCCCGCCAATTCACAATAATCATCCTTACAGACATAAAATTCTATCAGAGGAACAAAAGATTTAACTTCTAACTGGTAATTAGCCAAAGCATCTTGATAAGGATGCTCGGAGTTTGCAACAGAAACAAAAATATTAGTATCGGCCGAGGGAGTTAAAGATAAAGACACAATCGCTCCTCCATTAGCTGAATCTTCTTCTTTTAATAATTGCCTATTTGAATTATAGAGGCTCAAAGTTAATAATGTTTTTGATGGAGGGATAGCTTTAAATTCATA
>CAZFCX010000082.1:0-3896 GCA_964517825.1 uncultured Bdellovibrionales bacterium | reverse complement strand
TTATCCTCAATATTTTTAGTTAATTTGTTTATAAATTTGTTAATACTAACGCTATTAATATTTTTTCCGTTTCTTTGCCTTATAGATAGGCTTTTACTTTTTTCTTCTCTGTCGCCAAGAATGAGCATATAAGGAACTCTCTCGTTCTGAGAGTTTCGTATTTTAGCGTGTAAAGTTTCATTTCTGGAATCTAATTCTACTCGAAAATTTTTTTCCTTCAAATATTTAAATATTTTTTCTGAATACGAAATATTTCTTTCAGTGATGGGTAAAATTTTTACCTGCACGGGAGAAAGCCAAACAGGGAATTTGCCTGCAAAATGCTCAATTAATATTGACATATATCTTTCAATAGAACCCATTATGGCCGCATGAATCATAACAATCCTCTCTTTTTTGCCGTTTTCATCTATGCAGTAAAGATCAAAGTTTTCGGGCATATTAAAATCAAGCTGTATTGTGGCAATCTGCCATTCTCTGCCCAGAGAGTCTTTTGCCATAAAATCAAGCTTGGGTCCGTAAAACGCAGCCTCTCCCGTTGCTTCAAAGAAATTATCGACGCCCCGCTTAGAAATAACCTTTCGCAGGCTGTTTTCCGATTCTTCCCATACAGATCTTTTCCCCAAGTATTTATCGGGCGTTTTTGGATCCGAAAGAGATAGTCGTAGCCCCAAATCAAATCCGCATGCTCCGTAAAACTCGTCAACTATATTCCATATCTTATCAATCTCATCTGTAATTTGGCTTTTTCGACAAAAAACATGGGCATCGTCTTGAGTAATGCTTCTTACACGGGATAATCCGGAAAGCTCGCCGCTTTGTTCGTCTCTGTAAACCATTGTTGTGTTTGCGTATCTAACAGGCAAATCTTTATAGGAATTTATTTTTCTGGAATAAATTTGAGTATGATGAGGACAATTCATTGGTTTTACCGCAAAAAAATGTTTTTCTCTAGTTCTTATTTTAAAAAGTTCGTTTTTAAATTTTTCCCAGTGCCCGCTTATAACATATAAATCCTTTTTTGTTATATGTGGTATCTCAACTTTTTCGTAGCCGTATTTTTTTCTTAGCTCCCAAACAAATTCATCAAGAATATTTCTCATCAAGGTTCCTTTTGGTGTCCACAAAGGAAGACCTCCTCCTACAAGATCGGAGAAAGTAAAAAGGTCAAGTTCAACTCCAAGCTTTTTATGGTCTCTTTCTTTAGCTTCTTCAAGCATTTTTAAATAGCTATCAAGCTCCTTTTTTGTAAAGAATGCTGTTCCGTAGATCCTCGTAAGCATTGAATTTTTTTCATCCCCCCTCCAATAAGCGCCGGCCACGGATAAAAGTTTAAAATGTTTTAGGTTTTTGTTTGGTGAATCAACGTGTCCGCCTCGGCAAAGATCACGAAATTTACCCGATTGATAAACGGTAATTTCTTTACCTTCAGCTAAAATTTCTTCAATAAGTTCTCTTTTATATGGATTTTCGCCAAATTCAGCCAAAGCTTGCTTTTTCCCCACTTTGATTTTTTTAAATTCACTCCAACTGTTTACAATTTTTTTCATTCTTTTCTCAATTTTGTCAAGATCCTCACTTGATATTTTTTGTTTTCCAAAATCAAAGTCGTAATAAAACCCATTTTCAATAGAAGGGCCTATGGCAAGCTTTGCATTCGGATAAAGTTCGGCAACCGAAGCAGCTAAAAGATGGGCTGCCGAGTGTCTTAATTCATCAATTCGCATATGCATATATTACCACTTTTTAAAATTTGCCGCGTCTGAGGAGTGATTCTTGCGTCGCTTCTACCAAATCGGCTATAAATCCACCGACAACAGGGAGCCCGCCAAGCTTACTAAGTACGAATATAATCAGTGTAGAAATAATTACAAACCCGAAAGTCACCCCAAAACTCCATCCTACGCCTTTCCAAAAACCCACTCTAATATAATAAAATATGCTTTTTCTGATTTTGTTCATATTTTTTTGTGGACCCGAGGGGAGTCGAACCCCTGACCTCTTCAATGCCATTGAAGCGCTCTAGCCAACTGAGCTACAGGCCCGTTCAAAAATTATAGCACACAGAAGATGTTTCACACGAATTTGTATGTAAAATAACAGAAGATGTATAATTTGAAACAGGTTTATGTTTAAAAAATTTTTTCTGTTGTTGCTTTTTTTAATTCTTTCTCTCTCAATCCCGGCAAAAAAAGTAAAAGCTCAGGACCAAGAGGTAATCCTTGAAGGTGTAGTTACAAAAATTATAAACGAAGGCGAGGAAATAATCGCCGACTCCCCCGTCGCTTTCCAGGAGCTGGAAATAAAAATAACCAAAGGAGATAAAAAGGACCAAAGCGTGTTAGTTAAAAATTCAGAAAGCTCAATCGTTTTTTCCAATTCTTTGGAGTTTAGAAAATATTATCCGGGCGACAGATTAAGACTTTCAATGATCACCCATGAAAGCGGTGAAACCTCCGTTTTTATAAATGGAAAGCTCAAAAGGCCGGGGATTCTTTTACTTGTTGTAATCTTTATTGCAACTGTTATTGTGGTGGGGCGCGTATGGGGAGTTTTATCTATACTAGGGCTTTTAACTTCCTTTCTGATTATTTTTAAATTTCTAATTCCCTCAATAATTAAAGGCATAGATCCGGTTTTTGCCGCAGTTGTATCCTCTTTGATTATTATTCCTACTACATTTTATATTTCACACGGGTTTAACCTTAAAACCCACATAGGAGTTTTAGCGACACTTATATCTCTGGTTTTTACCGGTTTTCTTGCTACCTACTTTGTGGGTGCAGTAGATCTGACCGGATTTGCATCAGAAGAAGCAGGCTTTCTCCAAGTTGAAAGAAGAGGATCAATAGACATAAGAGGTCTTCTTCTTGCAGGCATAATAATTGGCACATTAGGCATTCTCGATGATGTAACGGTTGGCCAGTCCTCGGTTGTTGAACAAATTACTAAGTCCTCCAAGGGAAGCCTTTCAGTTCAGCAATTATTTATAAAAGGCATGAAGGTGGGACAAGATCATATTTCATCTATGGTAAATACACTTGTACTTGTGTATTCCGGTTCGGCATTGCCGCTTCTTTTGCTTTTTTTTGACAGCCAAAAAACGTTTATCGATATAATTGAGTACGAATTAATAGCAGAAGAAATCGTAAGAATGCTTGTAGGAAGTATCGGGCTTGTTCTCGCCGCGCCTCTAGCTACTTTTTTTGCTGCCTTTATGTTCTCCAAAAAAACGCGGTAGTTATTGTGGTCGGTGCAGGACTCGAACCTGCGACCCTTCGCACGTCAAGCGAATGCTCTAGCCAACTGAGCTAACCGACCAGAATACTATTATACCTTTTTGTCTCAATATCGATCAACCAAATAGAAAAATTTTATTTGCGTTAATACCTTTTTCAAACATCTCAAGCGATAGTTTTTCATTCGGTGAGTGAAGCCCATCATCGGGCAATCCATAGCCCATCAGTATAGAGTCTATCCCGAGAATGTTTTTTATGGCGCTGGCGGCGCCGATTGTGCCGCCGGACAATTCATAAATCGGCTTGGAGCCAAAAACTTTTGTTAACGCTTTCTCTGCCTTTTTAAAATATGAATTTTTTATATCCATAATCACGGGTTTGTTCAAAGAAAGTGTTTTAACCTTGCTTTTTGCATATGCCGGGGTGCTGTCCGAAACAAATTTTCTAAAATTTTTTTCTATTTCGTAAGGATCCTGGTCCGGCACAAGCCTCATCGAAATTTTCGCATGGGCTGCGCCCGGAATTATTGTTTTTTGCCCTTCCAGCGTGTATCCTGCCCAAATGCCGTTTACATCAAGCGCAGGCCATGCTCCTGCACGCTCATGTACGCTAAAACCGCTTTCCCCCAAAACGTCAATGGCTCCGGTTTCTTTCAAC
>CAZFCX010000081.1:0-3922 GCA_964517825.1 uncultured Bdellovibrionales bacterium | reverse complement strand
ATAGCTGCGCCACAGCCCAAAGTTTCAAATTTGATGTCTTCTATAATTTCCTCGCCTTTTTTATTTTTGGCAACTTTGATATAAATGCGCATAATGTCGCCGCATTTCGGATTGCCGACTAGGCCAACGCCGTCTGGTTTTTTGATCGTTCCCTGATTATGCGGTTTGGTAAAATGTTCGATAACCTTTTTAGAATATTTGTTCATATATTTAAAATAATTCAATAATAATTTATTTAAACTCTGATAGCACATTGCCGGAAATTTTGCGAAGTCTTCCGACTATTTCCTTAAGCTTTTTGATCAAGGTGTTGAGTTCTCCTTTGGTGGTATCTTTTCCCAATGTAATTCTGAGGCTGCCATGGGCTTGTTCATGTCTAAGCCCCAGTGAAAGCAAAACGTGTGAAGGTTCTAGTGTCCCTGACGAACAAGCGCTGCCGGTTGAAGCCGCAATGCCTTCCATATCTAAAGAAAGAATGAGGCCCTCCCCTTCGACATTGTCAAATCTGAAGTGAGCATTGTTTGGCGAACGCTTTTCGATTGAGCCATTAAGATATGATTTTGGAATTTCTTGCAAAACTTTTTTTATCAAATAATCTCTTAATGATTGTATCTTTTTACTGATTACTGGTTGCTGATTACTGATTACTGAAATAGCTTCGCCAAGCCCGACTATTCCGGGCACGTTGTGCGTGCCGGCGCGCATCTTATATTCCTGATCGCCGCCATCCTGAATGCGCTTAATCGGCGTTCCTTTGCGAATATATAACAGGCCAACCCCCTTGGGTCCGTAAATTTTATGTCCGGACATGGAAAGCAAATCAACTCCCAATTCATCCACTTTGCAGCCAAAATAATTGACGGCTTGAGTAGCGTCCGTATGGAAAAGTATGCGCGGCCAATTCTTTTTTGCTCTTTCAGCATTTATTTTTTTGAGCATTTTTCCAATTTCGGCAATCGGCTGCACAGTTCCGATTTCATTGTTGACATACATGATTGAAATGAGAATTGTGTTGGGCTGGATGGCCTTCTCTATGTCTCTGGCGGAAACAATCCCTTCTTTGTCCGGAGCGATATAGGAAACTTGCGCGCGCCTGTCCTTTTCTATTTTTTTGCAAGCATTCAACACGCAATGATGCTCAAATTGCGTAGTAATTATGTGCGGTTTAGCATTATTTTTATGATCAACTGCATAATAGGCGGCCAAACTGCCCTTTATAGCCAAATTATTGCTTTCCGTGGCGCCGGAAGTAAAAACAAATTCGGACGGATTGGCGCCGAAAAATTCTGCCACTTGAGCGCGGGTATTATCCACTGCTTCCATAGCTTCTTGTCCAAAATTGTGTACTGACATAGGATTGCCGAATTTTTCCGAAAAATATGGCAGCATTGCCTTCAGAACTTTTGGATCAACTGGAGTTGTAGCTGCATAATCTAAATAAATTTTACTCATAAAATTATTTTATTAAATCGCTTAGCTTTATTGAATATAAAGTTTTTTTAATTTGCATGCCCAATTTATTCCAAACGACGCTGGATGGGCACTTGTGCTCGGCGGCGCAGAATTTTCCCACGCAGCGCATGGGCGCGATTTCCCCATCTAAAATTTCGATAACTTCTCCAACAGCAATCCTTTTCGGGCTAATTTTCAGTACATAACCGCCCAATTTTCCCTTAGTGCTTTCCACTATTCCCCCATTGCGAAGATTGCCTAAAAGCCGTTCCAGATATTTTTGGGAAATATCTTCTTCTTGCGCGATTTCTTTGGCGCTTTTTTGCCGAGGAAAAGCTTTGGCCAAATTAATGGCAGCTTTGAGGCCGTATTCTGCTTTGGTTGAAAATTGCATTTACCCAGTTAAATAAGATTTGAGCTTCTATACAGCTAAGAAGCAATTCTTATCAGAATTTATTTTTAACACCCTGTTTTTTTAAATCTAAGCATTTGTGGCTCAAATCTTAATTTTTAATTTTTTGTAAAAATTAAAAATTATTTAACGGGGTGAATCCCTACCAATTTAGTATGCTTTCATATTAATACCTTTGCCAAAAAGTGTCAAGGTTTTCAAAATGATTGACTTTTTTCTAAAATATTGTAGACTGTTTTGAAGTTCCTGAAAAATAAAACAATAAAATAATAAGGAGGCTGGGGTTTTATGAAAAAACAAATTCTGGATGTTGTTTTTTATCAGTTGAAACTAGCATTTGAAAGGAGAAATTTTGAAATTATGATCCCGGAGCAGGATCATGGCTGCAGTTTTTTCGCTTATAACAAAAAGCGCGAAAAAATACCGATATTCATAGTTACTGATTTTAATATCGGGGAAATGGTAAAAATAAGAATTTACAATCCACATGGTCTTAATGCCAATAAGAAAAGAGAGATATTGCAAAAGCAAAAAGATTTTTTTAACTTAAATGCTGACAACGAATTGGAGAAAATCATTTCAGTCGATCTGGGAGCCTATCCGAATATTGATGATATCGCCAACAATTTTACACGAGCCTATAGTTTTATTGTTAGCGAATAACCCCTCTTTTTCTTTTAAAAAGCCTGGAGCTGAAATAGCTTCAGGCTTTTTTCTTACCTCAATTTTATATACTTGATACATAATACTTGATACATTATACTATTCATATATGCGTATTTCCTACTCAGCGCTGGAAACATACCAGAATTGCTCGCTGAAATATAAATTTCAAAATATCGACAAAATCAAAGAGCCTAAATCCAAGGAGGCTGTTTTTGGGACGCTGCTTCATAGCACGCTCAAATTTGTCCACACTCCTTCCCTGCCCCAGCCAAAATTAGAGGAAGCTTTGGATTTTTTTTCCAAAAATTGGAATGCCGATGTTTTTGAAAATGAGCTGGAAGAACGCGCTTCTTTTTCGCAAGGCGTGGAAATGATCCAAAATTATTACAAAAAAAATGATCCGGCCGATTCAAACATTGTTGATTTGGAAAGCCGCTTTGCGATTGAAATTGGCGACAATAAAAGCACCCCCGTAAAATCCGACAAAACGTCGGATCACGGGGCAAGTCATATTGTTTCCGGAATAATAGACCGCATCGACAAGACCGAAGACGGCTATGAAATTATTGATTACAAAACGACCAAAAAAATGCCGTCTCAAGAAAAAGTGGACAATGATTTGCAGCTTTCCGTCTATCTCAACGCTTTCCTGCAGCGCTATCCGAAAGAAGCAGCCAATCTGGATAAAATTACGGTCAGCCTCTATTATCTCAAGCACGGCGTCAAGCTAAGTTCTACGCGCACCAAAGAACAATTGGAAAGTGCCAAAAAAATATTTTTAGATGTGGTCGCTGCTATTGAAGAAGGAAAATTTGAACCGAATGTAACCCCGCTTTGTGACTGGTGTGGCTATCAAAAACTATGTCCGATGTGGAAACATAAATTCAAGGAAGAAAGAAAAATTGACACAGAAGAAGTTAATGCTGCCATCGAAGAATACATCAATATAAAAGCCGCAATTGCTACAACCAAAACCAGAATCGCCGAACTCTCAGAAAAAATCATTGATTATATGCAACAGGAAGGCGTCGACCGAGTTTTCAGCGAAGAAGGAATTATTGCAGAATCGATCAGAAAAACCTATAAATACGACGAAAAAAAGCTCCGTGAAATTTTGGAGCCTTTGGACAAATGGGAAGATGTTTTGAAAGTTGACGGCATTGCGCTAAAAAATATTTTGCCGGTCCTGTCCCCTGCTGCCCGCAAAGAAATTGACAGCGCGAAAATTTTGGACAAGGAAACAAGAAGCTTGACTGTCAAGAAAAAATAATATATAGTAATAAATCTTCTTTAAAATTCAAATACTCGAAAGGGGGTTATTTTTTATGGGAAAGAGGTTGAAAAAAATGAGTTTTCAGGAAAAACATAAATGGAGCAGAAACGCAAAAATAA
>CAZFCX010000080.1:3305-4043 GCA_964517825.1 uncultured Bdellovibrionales bacterium | reverse complement strand
GCGATAATTTTGGCTTGTTTGCTCATTGTTATGAATTTGGCGGCGAGTTCGAACCGATTAGCGCTTTTTTGCTCAAAAGCCGTTATTTTATCTTTCAAGACTTGTTTTTGATTGACGAGTTTGTTTTTCGCTTCTTGATATTCTTTGATATTCAAAACGCTTTCAAGATAAGCGTTCATCAATTTTTCCAATTTCTCGTCAATCGTTTTTATCTCGTCTTGAATTTTTTGAGCAAAAAAGCGAGACGATTGCGCCTTTTCATTTTGCTCTTTTTTCAATTCCGCCAACATCCAATCGGCGCAATCATCCGACAAAGAAACTTTTTGAATTTCCTTTTTTATTTGAGATGAAATTTTTTCTTCCCTTGTAAAAACATTTTGCGAGCAAATGTGATTCGGATTTTTCTTGGTGCAATAGTAATAAACATATTGCTTTCCACCCTTTTTGATTTTTCTGTCCGCCGTTATGGTAAAACCGCACTCCGCGCAATGGAAAAATCCGCGATAAAGAAAAAATTTCATCTTGTCCGCTTTCTGCGGTTTGGATTTTCTTTTCATCGCTTCTTGGCATTCGTCAAAAAGTTTCTTTGTTATAATCGGTTCGTGCTTTCCGTTGTAAAATTCCCCGTTGTAGCGGATTATGCCGTAATAAAACGGATTTTGGAGCATATACTGGAAATTTGAAACGGAAAGCAAACCGTCTCGCCGTCCTCGCAAACCAAGCCCGTTGATAATCTTT
>CAZFCX010000080.1:2531-3295 GCA_964517825.1 uncultured Bdellovibrionales bacterium | reverse complement strand
GATTTCCCGAAGCATAGGCCTCAAATGTCTTTTTTATAAGCGGCGATTTTTCTTTGTCCACATAAATTTGTTTTGTTTCTTTATTATTCAAATATCCGAGCGGGGCCATTTGAGGCCAAAGCCCGTTTTTTAATTTTTGGCGGTGTCCTCGCTTTATATTTTCCGAAAGATTATCAATGTAGTATTTTGACTGCCCGAAAGCGATTGATAACATGAATTTTCCTTGCGGTGTCGGATCAAACCAAAAAGTCGGGAATTTTAGCTCTTGAATTACGCCAGTATCAACAAGGTAAATGATTTGCCCGCCGTCTATGCTATTTCTCGCCAATCTGTCAGGGTGCCATGCTAAAATTCCCGTTGCTTCGCCCGCTTCAATTTTTTTGAGCATTTCGGCAAACATGGGGCGACCAGGTTTTTTAGCGGTCTGTTTTTCAACGATAATGTCAACGACTTCCAAATTTTCTTTTTTCGCCAATTCTTTAAGCTCGGCGATCTGGTCGCCAATGCTTCGCACTTGCCGATCTTCGGTGTCGGTAGATTTGCGGGCGTAGATGAAAAACTTTCTGGTTTGATTTGTTGTTTTATTTTCGTTTATCATATTTTTAGCAGTCAAAATATTAAAAAATTATCGCTTTGCGTTCCGCCAAAGGCGAAACAAAAAAAGATTGGTTGGCAAAACTTTGTTTTGTTTTTGGCTTCGCCAAAACGAACTTCCTAATCCAAAACCAAAACATTTCCTTTTTGCCGCGCGGAGCGTGGCAAAT
>CAZFCX010000080.1:1500-2433 GCA_964517825.1 uncultured Bdellovibrionales bacterium | reverse complement strand
TTTGCGCGCGTAGCGCGCCAGCCGAGCGGCGAAGCCGCGAGGCAAACACCGCCCAAAACGCTGAAATTGTAAATTGGCGGTACTGTTTGGACGAAATCCGAACCTTTTTTGAGCAAAATCCAGAGGATTTTGCGGATTGAATCCCGCCCAGCGTTTCCGCCCGCCTCCGCTTCGCTTCGGCGAGCAAAACAGAAAAATTTTCTCTACATTTTTTTAATCGCGCGCCCCCAAAATTTTTTTCAATTAAGGAAAAGAAAATTTTTCTGTTTTGATATTCCGCTTTTGGCGGAATGGCGGAAACGCTCCCACCCCAACCGCGCCTTCGGCGCGGAAAGCGCAAGCGGGCAAAAATTCCCTCCCCCCAGCTCCCTTCCTTTTTGCCCGCTTGCTTCAACGCCCGCAGGGCGGGCGCGGTGGCGGCTTTAAGAAAAGAAAAAAGAAAAAGAATAGTCGCCCTTGACCCACCCAACCCATTCGCGGGCGACATCAATGAACTCCCTAAATTTGAATTGACCAATTTATTTTTTTGGATTATCATTATAATAGATTAAAGTTAAATGATACATATTAACATATACATTATAATGGTATATCCAAATGAAAACTATGTCAACTAATAATTCCACATCCAAAATTGCGAATAACATCAAGAAAATAAGGCAAGAAAAAGGCATTTCGCAAGATCGCCTTTCAAAACTTGCTGACTTATCGCTTAATACTGTTGTTAATGTTGAATCTGGGGCAAATCCAAATCCAACTATTGAAACATTATCAAAAATCGCCACAGCTTTGGGCGTTGGTGTTGATGATTTAATTAAAAAATAGGGATATGGCAACAAATCAAAATACCAAAATAAAATTTATGGATTTCTGCGCAGGAATTGGAGCAGGTCGACTCGGGCTTGAAAAAGTAGGATTAAACTGCGTAGCTTT
>CAZFCX010000080.1:875-1476 GCA_964517825.1 uncultured Bdellovibrionales bacterium | reverse complement strand
ATTCATTATTTTTATTAATCCATAGGGGGCAAATCATTTATGGATTAATAAAAATAATGAATGGAAAAAATTTGCCATATTTTATTTTGGAAAATGTAAAAGGACTGGTTAATCACGAAGGCGGAAAGACTTTAAAAATTATTTTAGAGGAATTGGATAAAGCGGGATATAAAGTTTATCACCGAGTTTTGAACAGTTTGCATTACGGAGTGCCGCAAATGCGTGAAAGAATTTATTTTGTCGGGATAAGAAAAGATTTAGTAAAAGAAAACAAACATTTTGAATGGCCAAAACCCGTAAAAACTCCGAAAGTTGAAAACTATCTGATAGACGACGGCGAATTGGAATTTAACGAGAAAAAAAGAGCTTACGAAACATTTTTGAAATTTTTGGACAACAAATATAACAAAGGACTATTTAATGTTGAAAAATTGTTAAAAGAAGATTATTTGGTATTGGATACCAGACAATCAGATTTAAGATTATATCGTGGCAAAGTTCCAACATTGCGGACTGGCAGACACGGAATTTTATATGTTAGGAATGGAAAATTTAGAAAATTATCGGGTTATGAATCATTGCTTTTGCAAGGATTCCCCAA
>CAZFCX010000080.1:650-864 GCA_964517825.1 uncultured Bdellovibrionales bacterium | reverse complement strand
GATGTTTATTTGTTAAGTCAAGCGGGAAACGCTATGACTGTAAATACTATTGAGGCAATCGGCAAAAATTTATTAGATTATATAAACGCATAAATATGAACAAAAAAGAATTGATAAAATTAGGATCGCAAACCGCCAAAGGCGGATTTAGAAACGAAAAAGATGTTATTGGTCGTTTCAATAATTGGGAAAAGGATGAAGTTGCTCAATCTTG
>CAZFCX010000080.1:0-640 GCA_964517825.1 uncultured Bdellovibrionales bacterium | reverse complement strand
CCATGGGCTACGATGTTTCAGATATTGAATATGTCAAAGCGGCGAAAGTTCGCGGGCAATATAAAGCCGATATTCAGGTAAGAGTACGGATTATTATTAAATTGAAATCGCAAGAGGATTTGCAAAATTTGCAGGTAAAACTTGTTAGCAATCCGCAAGGATTTAATCAAATTGATAAAAGGTGGATTGATAAATATATTGAGCTTTGGAATATTCCAAACGATATTGTAAAAATTTTAAAATCTTTTACTGGCGAAACAAAGCCGACAATAAAGGGAGTAAAAGACAAAAGAAGAACGCTTTTGTCGGAAATGGAAGAAAGCGATCAAGAAAAAATTATAAATTTTTTCGAGAAAAACAAAATTTTAATTATTTCCGATTTATTGAAAGGCAGAGGCGAGTTTTCCGCCGATTGGGTGCTTGTAATTTTGAAAATAAACAGCGAAAGCACTTGGGTTTTGAAATCAATCAACGAAGCGATGAATATTTTTGGCGGTGGCGATATTAGAATAACAGACAGGGGCAGTTTGAGAATTGGCAAAATTCTTATGCAAAGAAAAGGCGGCGATAACGGCAGAGATACCGCAAAAATGCTTCAATTTAAAATAAACCCTGTTGAACTTTTTAAAGATTAAATATG
>CAZFCX010000079.1:0-4129 GCA_964517825.1 uncultured Bdellovibrionales bacterium | reverse complement strand
CACATTGCTGACCACTGAAACATGCACAATCTCCAATATTCCGCTTATTGAGGATGTTTTTCGCATGCTTGAGATTCTGACGGGGCTGGGTGCCACTGTCGAATGGGAAGGCGAAAGAACAGTCAAAATCTGCGCCAAGGACATCGACCCTAAACGGTTGGATGTTTCTTTGGTGAAACAGCTGAGATCTTCAATTTTGCTTTTAGGATCACTTAGCGCCCGCTTCGATTCTTTTTCTTTCTATCATCCCGGGGGATGCGTTATTGGCAAGCGTCCGGTCGGAACTCATTTTGACGCTTTGGAAAAAATGGGCGTGCATATAACAAGTACTGATGCAAAAGCATACGCAATTGATGCCAAAAATAAAAAAGCGGCCCAGGTTGTGCTGAGAGAATTTTCCGTGACAGCCACGGAAAATGCCATGATGCTGGCGGCAGCCTTGCCGGGGAAAACGATTATAAAAATTGCCGCGCAGGAACCGCATGTTGAAGATTTGGGAAGATTTCTAATATCAATGGGCGTTGATATAAAAGGCTTAGGCACGCACACTTTGGAGATTGTCGGTAAAAAAGAGCTGCATGGCGGAAGCCATGAAATTATTCCGGATGCCAATGAGGCCGCCACTTTTTTGATTATGGGTGTGGCCACAAAAAGTCCGATCGTTGTCAACAATGCCAGAGAAGAAAATCTGGATTTGGTTTTGGAAAAACTCAGAGAATTCGGAGCTGATTTTAAAATTAAAAATAATTCAATAGAAGTTGTTCCGGCAAAAAAACTCAAAGCTATTGAAAAAATTGATACCAGAACATATCCGGGAATTCCGAGTGACATTCAATCGCCGCTGGGCGTGCTGGCTTCGCAAGCTGAAGGGGAAACCATGATTTTTGACACTTTGTTTGAAGGACGCTTCAACTATCTGACCGAATTGGAAAAAATGGGAGGGCAATCAAAAATCCTCAATCCTCACCAGGCGGTTATTCATGGTCCGGCGCATCTAAAAGGCGGCGCGATAAAAAGTTTTGATCTTAGAGCCGGGGCATCGCTCATCATCGCCGCGCTCTGCGCCGAAGGGATATCGACAATAGAAGAAATTTATCAAGTTGATAGAGGTTATGAAAAAATCGAAGAAAGATTGCAAAAGTTGGGAGCAGATATCAAAAGAATAAAGCAATAATTTATATGAAAATAGGAATAATAGGTTCAATGCAATTTACTGATAAAATGTTGGAAATAAGAGAAGAACTTAAAAAAATAGGTCATGAAGCCTTTGTGACTGATTTGCACAAAGCGATGATTGGCAAAAATGATATAGAAATTGAGGAAATCAAGTTGCATCAAAAATTTAATATGGATGCTATCCGGGAGTTTTGGAGAATGATGCAAGGAGCAGACGCAGTTTTAGTTTTAAACTTAGATAAGAATGGCATTGAAAACTATGTCGGAGGAAATACTTTAATGGAAATTGGATTTGCGCATGTACTTAATCAAAAAATATTTATGTTTAACCCAATTCCTGAAATGCCATATTGCCAGACTGAAATTGAAGCGGTAAGGCCAATTATTATAAATGGAGATTTGAATTTGATAAACTAGAAATTTTAGAATTGAAAATTGTTTAGAAATTAGTAATTAGAAATTAGAAATTTTTTAAGATTATCCCAGCACCAAATTCCGACTTCGTTTATATTTATTTGATGGATTTGCGTGCATGGTCGCCTAACGGCTTAGATAAATTATTTTTTTATAATAATATGTGCGAATTGGTGCGGGATGCTCATTTTTGTAGCTACTCGCTTCGCTCGCAGACAAAAATGGCATGTTTATACGCAGAATCGGAATAGATTTAGGCACGGCAAACACCCTAGTTTTTATACCAAAAAAGGGAATTGTGATTAATGAGCCGTCAGTAGTGGCAGTTTCTCCAGTCGAGAATACTGTTTTGGCTGTGGGTAATCAAGCCAAGGAAATGCTGGGGCGTACGCCAGACTCCATTATGGCTTCGTGCCCAATGAAAGACGGTGTAATTGCTGATTATCGCGTGACGGAAGCCATGCTTAAATATTTTATTAATAAGGTAATGGGTAAGGTGCGTTTTTTCCGTCCGGAAATCATGATTTCAATTCCGGCCGGAGTAACTTCCACTGAAAGGCGGGCTGTGATTGATGCGGCCGTCAAATCTGGCGCCAAATCGGCCTATGTTGTCAAAGAACCGCTGCTCGCGGCCATTGGAGCCGGAATTCCTATCCACAATGCGCAGGGAAATATGATCATAAATATCGGGGGCGGAACATCAGAGATTGCAGTTATTTCGCTGGGAGGCGTTGTGGCAGCGCACAGCGCGCGCGTAGGTGGCAATAAATTTGATCAGGCAATCTCGGACTATATTAAGCGCAAATACGGATTGGCGGTGGGCGACAGAACAGCTGAGGATATTAAAAAAGAAATCGGCAGCGCAATCCAACAAGTCAAAGAAGAACACATGGAAGTGCGCGGCAGAGATCTCATGGGCGGACTTCCAAAAACAATAAAAATATCTTCCAATGAAGTTACGGAAGCTTTGCAGGATGAACTCAGGGAAGTTATCAACGCAATCAAAAAAGTTTTTCAGGAAACCCCGCCGGAACTGGCGGCTGACATTATGGATAAAGGCATGGTGCTTTCGGGCGGAGGAGCGCTTCTGAGCAATCTTGATCAACTTATCAGCAAAACAATTGGCGTGCCTTGCTACGTGGCCGATGACCCTCTTTTCTGCGTGATAAAGGGAATCGGAATCGCTCTAGATAATCTTGAAGTGTATAAGAGAACAATAATGCTTAGCAAATAAGTCTAAAGGCTAAATTTTAAGGTCTAAAGTTTATGTATAATAAAATTTTACAATACTCAATTAGATTTAGAATTTAAACTTTAGATTTTAGACTTTATGGTTATTGGTATCGACGCTTCCCGGGCTTTTTTAAAAGACAGGACGGGAATCGAAGAATATTCATATCAAGTTATAAAAAACCTGATGAACAAGTTAAATGGTCAGCGGGTTGTTTTATATTTGCGCGAGAACTCTACGAACTACGAATTTAATACAAATATACTAACAATAGATGGGATAGAACTTCCAAAAAATTGGACAACTAAAGTTATAAAGTGGCCGAGGTTTTGGACGCAGTTTGGCTTGTCACTTGAAATGTTTTTGCATCCGGTTGATGTGCTTTTTATTCCGGCGCACACGGTGCCCTGCATTCATCCTGCCCGCACAATAGTTACGATTCATGGTTTGGAATATGAATTTTGTCCAGAGGCTTATTCTTTTTGGGAACGGTTGTATATGCGATCAACAATCAAAAAATCATGCAAGTGGGCAAGTTCCATTATTGCAGTGTCTGAAAACACAAAAAAAGATTTGATGAAATTATACAAAGTACCGGCAGATAAAATCGAAGTGATCTACGAAGGATATGTAGAAAACAATAACCAAGAAACAAGAAACAATAATCAAACAAATTACAAACTACAAACTATAAACTATAAACCATGCATTTTATTTATTGGAAGACTAGAGGAACGCAAAAACATTGTTGGTATTATCAAATCTTTTGAAATTCTAAAAGAGCGCTACAAGATTCCGCACAAACTGGTTTTGGCGGGGAAGCCGGGATTTGGATATGAGAAAATAAAAAATGAAATTGCCAACGTGAATTGCGGGAAAGATATTATTGAAACGGGATTTGTGAGCGCGGAAGAAAAAAATTGTTTGCTGAACAATGCTGATGTGTTTGTTTTCCCGACTCTGTATGAAGGTTTTGGTTTGCCGATTTTGGAAGCACAGAATGCCGGTGTGTCAGTAGTAGCTTCTATGGAAGCTTCTATTCCTGAGGTGGCGGGGGATAGCGCGCTGCTTGTTGATCCCAAGAATGCCGAAGATATCGCTGATGCGGTTTATAAAATCCTTTCTGACGAAAATCTAAAAAAAGACCTCGTGCAAAAAGGCCTTGAAAATATCCAACGTTTCAGTTGGGAAAAATGCGGAAAGGAAATCGCTGAGATTTTAAAAAAGTAAAAAATCTAATCGTTCAGAATGTTGGACTTAGCGACCACTCCGTAGAGTTGGTCGATTTCTTTGGTTAGGTCGGAAATT
>CAZFCX010000078.1:0-4188 GCA_964517825.1 uncultured Bdellovibrionales bacterium | reverse complement strand
CAAACCAAAAAATTAGGTGGAATAATTTCACGGCAAATTAAGATTACTGCCTCTCCTGGCAATATGTGGAAAAATTTATTTAATCCGAAATATGGGGAAAAAGAAAAAGCGCAAGGCTTGTCGTGGTCCTCTGCAATCGGTTTAGCCATTAGAGCATCACAAAATCCGTTCTAAAATATGATAAAAATAAATTTAAATCTACTGTCGCCCTTAAAAAAGAAAAGTCTTAATGGCTTGGTTAATTTTATTTTTCTGCGAAATCTGTTGGAATTCGCGGTTTTGACCATAACGATTATCGCTATATTTTTATTATGGAGCTGGGTCACATTGGTGGACCAATTTAACGGATTGTCCCAGAACACGCTTGCTGTCACCAAAGAATATAGTGGTTATAATCAAGAAATAAGGATGTTAAATCGAATTAATAAGGATGTTATTTTGGCTTCGCAAGGCTACGCTTCAACCACTGCGCATGTTTTTGATGTCATAATGTCAACCCCGCGTGATATTGTTCTGTCCGCCATAAATTTTGAAAGGAACGCCCAAAGACTAACTCTTTCCGGCATAGCCCAAACCCGACCCGCTTTAATAAATTACGTTGAAATAATTAAAAACATACCTTGGCTTGAACAAGTTATCACACCCACTTCACAATTATTTCAAAAAGAGAACATCGTCTTTGAAATTCAAGCAAAAACAAAGATTCCGCCTTTTAAAAAAAATCCCGCGCCGTCGCCTGCCGCTAATCAAGCAGACAGCATCTTGTTAAATTGAGAAAATATGAAGATACAATCAGGAAAAAAAATTATTTTAAGCACGAGCCTACTTTTTGCCACGATTGTTTTGATAGCGGTCGTCATTATTTTTCCTACCATCAAACAAATTCAGCAAATGAATCGGGATACGGAAAGTCTTCTTTCTTACCTTGAGACAAGATATGAGAATGCTAAAAACTTACGAGCCTCCATCAAAAAGGCTCAAGAAATAAAGGAGGAAGTCGTTGGTTTTGAAAAACATCTCTTTAGAAAAGGAGGGGAACTTAAACTTATTACCACTTTAGAAAGTATTGCGGCCCAAAATGATCTGGAGCATAAAATTGAAAACTCTAATCTGGACAACATTACGGGACAATACGCGGACTTATCTCTCTTGCTCACAGGTGATTATCACAAAGCTTTACAATATCTCTATGATTTGGAAAATAATGAATATTTTATCAATATCAACAATATCTACTTGACTCCGATTTTTGAAAGAACTCAAAACAAGGTGAGTAACAACGTTAATCTTCGCGTCAATATAAGTCTTTATGTTAACAAGTAACCAATTGAATAAAAAATACACTATTTGGAAATTGGCCTATCTATTTACATTTGGTCTCATTTTGGGTTCAGCAATTTATTTTGCTTTATTTATCTACCAAAATATTTTTAACGCACTATCCAATAGTTATGTGATAGGTCTGTTAAAAACAGGAACCAACATTGACATCCTGGATAATAAATCCTATGATAAAGCGCGCGAAGCTATTCAGGCAAAAAATTTCACATCCACGGCTCCGCTTAATATCAGAAATATATTTATTAACACAGAAAATGCTACCACCAGCACCACAACAAACACAAGATGATTTCTGGCTTTTCGTACTCGGAAGAGAACCTTTGCTTTCCGCCGCCGAAATAAGAGCGGTTTTTGAGCGTGAAAAAAATGAAATTTTCAATTGGCAAATAAAGAATGATAAGTTCTTAATCTTCCGTCCGGCTAAAAAATTTGATGCTAAAATTTTAATGGCCGGCTTAGGCGGCACCATAAAAATTGCCAGGTTGATTAAGATTAAAAATACGCCGGAAGATATAGCCGATTTTTTAACCAATCATCTGCCGGAAGGAAAGATCAATTTTTCTGTTTCCGGCAATATCCGGGCCAACTACGGGCTGGAAATTAAAAAAATCCTAAAAAATTTAAATCGGTCCGCGCGCTATGTTGAAATAAAAAATACCGCGACGCTTCTATATAATAATTTGGTGGATAAGGGTGCTGACATCACAATCATTGACGGAGAAATTTTTGTGTCCGAAGCTATTCAACCCTTTGAAGAAATGGGCGAGCGGGATTTTGGCCGCCCAGGACGAGATGACCTAAGCGGAATGTTGCCCCCTAAACTAGCCATGATGATGATCAACTTATCGGGAGCAAAAAAAGATTCCGTTTTATTTGATCCGTTTTGCGGGTCCGGCACTATCATAACAGAAGCAATGTTAATGGGGTATACCACTTTAATAGGCGCTGACATCTCCGAAAAGGCCGTATCAGACACGAAAAAAAACATTGATTGGACACTAAAAAAAATAAAAGATCGTGATAAAAGTTACGACATTAAAATATTAAATATAGACATTACCAACCCTGATAAACAGCTTGCAAACCAGCTTATTGATAATATAGTGACGGAACCTTATTTAGGCAAACCTCTAAAGGGGCGGGAGACGGCGGACGAATTGAACGCGCAAAAAAATACACTGCAGCAGTTATATCTGAAAGCTTTCGAACAATTTGCTAAAATTTTAAAACCGGATGGAGCTGTGCTCTTTATTTTTCCTAAATTTAGCCATGCCGGAAAATGGATATCTTCAGAATGTACAGCTGAGCTTAAAAAATTGGGCTTTGAAGAAATAGAGATGCTGCCCGGACACAAATCTTTAACCTATCGACGTCCGGATCAAAAAGTCGCCCGAGAAATCGTAAAATTCAAATATCATTAAAAAACCTCTTTATATAAAAGAGGTTTTTTAAACATTAATATGGAAGTAAATTGTGTCGCCGTCTCTGACCACGTAGTCTTTGCCCTCCAAACGAAGCTTGCCACTGGTTTTGATTCCGCCCCAGCCTCCATGGTGAACAAAATCTTGCCAATCGCATACGTCTGCCTTGATAAAACCTTTTATAAAATCAGTATGAATTACTCCGGCCGCCTCTGGCGCTGTTGTGCCTTGTTTAATCGTCCATGCTCTGGTTTCTGGCTCGCCTGAGGTTAAAAATGTGATTAACCCCAATAATTTATAACTGGCCCTTATGAGTTTGTCTAAACCTGTTTCTTTCATCCCCAACTCTTTTAAATAATCTCTAGCATCATTCTCACTAAGTTCGGCTAACTCAGCCTCCAATTTAGCACTAACTACGATATGCTCTTCTCCTTTTTCACCAATATCTTGTTCAGATATATTAGGATTTTCGTCGGTATTTATCACGTATAGCATTGGCTTCATCGTCAGCAATTGCATTTCTTTAACTATTTCTTTTTCTTCCTCCGAGTAATCCAAAGTTCGCGCAGGTTTTCCTTCTTCCAACTGCGCATAAACTCTTTCTAATAACTCAACTTGTTTTAAAACTTTTTTTTCTGGACCGCTTTTTAAAGATTTTTTTGTATTTTCCAGTCTTTTGCCCACAGTCTGCAAATCAGCCAAAGATAGTTCAAGATTTATAACAGCAACATCGTTTTTTGGATCCACTTTATTATTCACATGTATCACGTTGGAATCCGTAAAAGTGCGAACGACTTGGGCGATGGCATCCACTTCTCTAATATGGGATAAGAATTTATTGCCAAGACCAGCACCTTCTGAAGCGCCTTGCACCAAACCAGCGATATCCACAAATTCAATCACGGTTGGAATAATTTTTTTTGATTTGGAAACATCGGCCAACATTTTAAGCCTTTCATCGGGTACCTCAACTACACCGATATTGGGATCTATGGTACAAAAAGGGTAATTTTGGGCATCAGCCTGCTTGCTTCTAGTCAAAGCATTAAACAGCGTGGATTTTCCCACATTTGGCAGACCAATAATACCAATGGAAAACGACATAATAAAAAAAATCAAAATATAAATATCAAAATGTTAAATTTAACTGTTAACTTCGTTTTGCATTTCAGAAATCTCGCGAAGCAACAATATAACTGCTTTTGATTTTTAAATTTTGATTTTTATTGGTGGACCGTATCGGATTTGAACCGATGGCCTCTTCCATGCCATGGAAGCGCTCTAGCCAGCTGAGCTAACGGCCCGTTGATTTAAGTATAAGCATTATACAACAAAACTATTTAAAAATCAAGGGTTTTCTGTTGGTGGAGCCGGAGGCTCTATTTCCCCGGATGATTCCGACGCTTCGGTGGCAGGAGTGGACGGT
>CAZFCX010000077.1:0-4241 GCA_964517825.1 uncultured Bdellovibrionales bacterium | reverse complement strand
AATAGGCATCATAATATCCGGCACTGAGCGCATATGTTCCCAGCATTATTCTTCTTTTTACTTCGCTGCCCAGCCCGGTTTTTCTCGTGTCCAAATAGGTCTCCATCAATGTTTTCGGCAACCCATTCTCGGGAATGTCTGACTCGTGCCTATCGTCAACACGAAGACCATATTTTATTCCGTCAAAACGCGCCAAATTGGAACTCACTTCCGAAGTGACAATAATATAATAAGTTGCCAAGGCATATTCCACTTGTGGCAGGCTGATCTCTTCGACTTTTGCGCCCAATTTTTTGAATTTTTCCACTGATTTTTCAAAAACTTCTTTGATCTCTCCTGAAAGTCCGGCCATATATTCTTTGGGAATTCCGATAATTTTTCCCTTAATATCTCCGCTGAGATAATCTTCATATTTTTTGTCAGCGCTTTGCGCAGACGTGGCATCTTTTTTGTCTTCGCCGGCAATCGTACTGAGGACAATCGCCGCATCTTCAACGGTTTTGGCTGTCGGGCTGATCTGGTCAAAACTGGAAGCCATGGCAATAAGACCGTTTCTGGAAACACGCCCATAGGTTGGTTTGATTCCTACCACTCCGCAATAGGCAGCCGGCAAGCGGATGGAACCACCAGTGTCGCTGCCCAGCGCCCACACTGCTTCATCAGCCGCCACAGCCGCTATTGAACCGCCGGAAGATCCGCCCGGCACACGCGTAGTATCCACTGGATTTTTCGTAATTTGATAGGCGCTGTTTTCTGTGGAAGATCCCATAGCGAATTCATCCAGATTGGTTTTGCCTAGAATTACCGCCCCCGCTGCTTTAAGTTTTTTTATGACTGTTGCGTCATATGGAGCAATGTAATTATCTAAAATTTTTGATGCTGCTGTTGTCCTAGTTCCATCAACACAAATACAATCCTTGATCGCACCCGGAATCCCTTCCAAGAGTCCGATTTTTTCTCCTTGGGCAATTTTTTCATCCACCAATTTTGCTTGGCTCAGAGCCAGCTCTTTCGTCAAAGTCAAATAGGCCAGAATTTCCGGATCTCTTTTTTCAATCGCATCAAAATACTGCTCGGCTAATTGGGTCGCAGTTATTTCCTTATTTATAAGTTTATTGTGCAAATCACGTATCATTGGGTATTAATTTTAAATTATAAATTTTAAATCAAATCAAAATTTCAAATGCAACAATTTAAAAATTTAGTCATTAAAAAATTCATTGAAAATTTAAAACTTAAAATTTAAAATTTGGAGAACTTAAAATATTAAACAATTTTTATTTTCACAATAATATCAATATCCAACTATAAAACCGATTTTACCTTTATATATCCCTCTTTTTCTTCCGGAAAATTCCTGGCAATTGCTTTTCTGCTTTCCAAACCGAAATCTTCTTTTCTGTCGCAGCGGAAAACATTCTGCATACCGGTGATGTGGCCAATCGGTTCTACGCCGGAAATATCAACTTCATCAAGTTTTTTGAAATAATCCAAAATTTCCGACAAATCATGTTGGTATTTTTCCACTTCTTCGTCAGTCAAGCCTATCCTTGCCAAAGTGGCAATATTCAAAATTTCTTCGCGTGATAACATGCATTTTTCTTTACTAATTACTAATTTTTTACTAATATACGAATTTATTTTTTTCTTATTAGTATATTCGTATTTGATTCGTAATTAGTAAAGACTTACCCAATTAATTCACTAAACTCTTCCTCATATATAACCTTAACTCCCAACTCCTTCGCTCTATTGTATTTCGATCCCGGATTTTCTCCCGCCACCACGTAGTCGGTTTTTCTACTAACTGAAGATGAGATATCGCCGCCTCTTTTTCTTATCATATCTTTTGCCTTGTCTCTTGTAAAGCCGGATAACTCGCCTGTCAGCACAAAAGTCTTGCCGGATAGCTTGTAGCTTTCAGCTTCGTTAGTTTTATTATCAGGAAACATTATTTCCACCCCCAGTTTTTGCATTCGTTCCAATAATTTTATGTTTTCTTTATCCCTAAACCACACGGCCAAACTCTCTGCCGATTTGTCTCCGATCCCTTTAATTGTTAGCCATTCTTCTTTAGTAATTTTTGGAAATACGTTGATAATATCGATTAAATCTTTTATTTTATTTTTTTGGTCATTTGAAAATTGGGATTTGTTTGAAAATTGAAAATTGAAAATTGAAAATTTCATTGCGTTTCGCGCAATGAGAACGGCTGTCTCTTCTCCAACATATCTAATGCCAAGCGCATACAAAAATTTTTCTAAGGCTATTTTTTTGCTTTTTTCCACTGCTTCCACCAGATTCTGAGCTGATTTTTCCGCGAAGCGCTCCAGCGGTTCCAAGTCGCCAACAGTAAGTTCAAAAATGTCGGCTGCGTTGGAAATCAATCCTTCTTCCATGAGTTTCTCGACAATTTTTTCTCCGAAGCCGACAATGTCAAAGCCTTTGCGGCTGACAAAATGAATGAGTTGCTCGCGTTCGACTGCAAAACATTTTGGATTAGTGCAGTAAGTTGCCGCACTTTCTTCTTGACCTTTGGCGTTTGACGTTTTGACGTTTTGACGTTTGACTGCACTCCCGCAAATTGGACATTTCGTTGGCATTTGAAATGTTTTTTCTTTTCCGCTGCGCAAATTTTCCACCACTCCCACGATTTCCGGAATTACATCGCCTGCTTTATGGATTATAACCGTGTCGCCAATTTTAATATCCAGGCGTTTTATTTCATCCTCATTATGCAGAGTCGCCCGGCTGACTTTAGAACCGGCCACTAAAACCGGCCTCAGATGCGCCACCGGCGTGAGCGCGCCTGTTCTGCCTACTTGAATTTTTATATCCTCAACCACCGTAGTCACCTTTTCCGGAATGAATTTATAAGCAATGGCAAACCGCGGAGATTTGCCGGTATAACCCAGTTCTGCCTGAATTTTCTGAGAATTTATTTTGATCACCAGTCCATCAATGCCATATTCCTGTTTGTCTTTTTTGCTTTCCCATTTTTCAAAAAATTTTTGAATCTCCTGCAAATTTTGACAATGTTTATACTCCGGATTAACTTTAAAACCCAAATTTTTTAGTAACTCCAGTTCTTTAACCTGTGTTTCAGACATTTGAATGTTTTGAACATTTGAATTTTGAATTTTGAATTTGTTTAGAATTTCGGATTTCGGATTTTGGATTTTGAGTTCTTCAATGTCGTAAATAAAAGAACTCAGTTTTCTCTTGGCCGTTATTTTGGGATCCAATTGCCGGATTGAGCCGGCAGCAGCATTCCTGGAATTGGCAAAAGGCGGCTCCCCGTTCTTTTCGCGCTCCCTATTGATTTTTGCCAAATCGCTCTTTTTCATCCAGCATTCACCCACCACTGTAATGTTGATTTCATTTTTGAGTTTGAGCGGCACGCTCTGGATAGTCCTGACTTGAGCCGTCACATCTTCTCCGATAATTCCGTCTCCGCGCGTCGCCGCTCGCACCAGGAAGCCTTTTTCGTAAGTCAAAACAATCTTGAGCCCGTCTATTTTGATTTCCACGCAATAGTCAATTTTCTCTTTTTCCAGATTTTTTTTCTGCAATATCTTGTCATTTCTTTCTTGCCAAGCTTCGATTTCTTCAAAAGAAAAAGCATCATCCAGTGACCATTGGCGATGACTGTGTCTGACTTTTTCAAATTTTTCGAGCGGCTCGCCGCCAATCCGGGAGCTCGGAGAATCCGGGCTTTTAAACTCCGGGTGCTGTGCCTCCAGATCCCGAAGTTCCCGCATCAGCGAATCATAAATCTCGTCGCTGACTTCCGGGTCATCGAGCACATGATAGCGGTGGCGCAATCGATCGATTTCACCACTCAGTTTTTCAATGCGATTTTTAGCTTCTGCCTTGTTCATATTTCCCATTATAATACAAAAAAATCGCCCTGACTATGGGCGATTTCGCAGTTTAAAAAATTATTGGCGCAAGGAAACTGAAACCTGAATCGGCATTTCCGCAAAATTTTGACCCTCACTTTCCACAAAAACACTCATGGTTACTTTGCCAAGTTCTATTGGGTCTGTTGTTGTATTAGTGGGATCCACAACAACATAAACATTATTGATAATACCACTTGTCAAATTAGAAAATCCTCCGCTTGGAAAACTGCAAGAATTCGGATCGCCTGCAGTATCAGGGTCTCTCTCGACTCCTTGTAGAGCATCATTAAATAGCTTGTATGATATGCATTTGCCCTGAGAATAATCATAAATATT
>CAZFCX010000076.1:0-4311 GCA_964517825.1 uncultured Bdellovibrionales bacterium | reverse complement strand
TGTTTGGGGTTTTTCTGTTGTGGAGATGAGCGAGCAAACTGCTTTGCTCGCGTGCAGGAATCGAACCGAGGACTGACGAAGTCCACGAAGCGGCCAGCCCGAGTGGAGGTCAGGGGAGTGAGATATTTTGCGAGAGAAGCGAAGCAAAATATGAGACGAGAGTGACCGAATCCCGCCATTCCGAAAGCGGTAATCCGCGTTTCCCGCCTCTCAAATTTAATAGTGACTGACCCCATTTATTCGTTTGACTAAATGCTAAAAATTTCATATACTAACTATTGATGATAAAGGTTTTATACTCTCACTAACTATCATAGTAAAACTATACGAATATGTCAAACGAAAAATCCACAATCGGCGAGAATATAAAGAAATACCGAAACAAGCTCGGTATTTCGCAAGATGTCTTATCAAAAAAGGCAAATTTGGCTTTCCATACTATCGCCAAAATTGAAGCAGGGGCGACGCCAAATCCGACTATTGATACTGTCAAAAAAATTGCGGACGCATTGGGCGTTTCGCTTGATGTTTTAATGAAGTAACTATGACTAAAATTATAAAATCAAATTCCGCGCTTGACGAACCGCTAGAAAAACGCGAGCTTGAAAAAGCCATTTCGGAAAAAGAGAAAAAACTTAATGATTTAATTGAGGAAATTGAGCAGCTCAAAATTGATTTAACTGCCGTAAAACAAGAATACGACGTGAAAGTCGGGCGACTTTATTTGAAGTTGGACGAGCTTGATTTAGAAATTTTGAAATTTAAGAAAATTGAAGATTTGATAAATAAGGGTTTTTCATTTGAAGAAGCTCAAAAAATAGTTGAGGAAACATTAAAGAAAAGACGAGAGCAAATTGAGGAAGAATATAAAAAATTAAATGAGGAAGAAAAAGAAATTGAAACACGCAAAGGTATTTCCGCGGAAGATAAGGAAGAATTAAAAAAACTATGGCGCAAACTCGCACATAAATATCACCCCGATAAAGTTGGCGGCAACGAAGAAATGATGAAAAAAATAAATAAAGCGTATGCAGAGGGCGATTTAGAAACACTGCGGGCCATTGATCAATCTGGAACCGGAAACGGCATAGAAGCACTGACTATTGAAGCATTAAAGAATAAACTGGCGGGGCTTGAATTATCAATCAAAAAAATTCATCAAGAATATGAATTACTCAAAAAATCAGAGTGGTTCATATTGAGGGAAAACATAGAAAAAGCGAAGAAACACAACCGCGATATTTTGAGCGAGCTTACTGATAAAGTTTTGTCTGATATTGCCAAAAAGGAAAATCAAGTTGACGAATTAAAGAAAAAATATGGACAAAGATAAACAAATTCAAAAAATAGCGAAATATTCTATTGATAAAATCGCCGCAAAATCAACCTTAGCAACACGCGGGTTGCGAGAACTTGGACTATTGAAAGACAAGAAGCATTTTACCATTATTTATACTTGCCAATTTTGCGGAAGATTAATCAATTATTCATCAACGCCTTGTGCTTTTTGCTGCAATTTTCCAAAAACAAAAAGAGAGGTAATTGTTGCACAAGCCCTCTCAAGCGAGAGTATGGAGATTGATTCGTTGTTGGCAGTTTCAAAGGCAGTTAAGGACGGAGAAGATTTAGAAATCGTCATAGCGAATTTAAGGGATATAATAGACGATGTTTTGGAAAATCCTTCAAAATTTAGTAACTATCCGGCATTATTTAAACTCACAGAATTTTATGTGAATAATCCGAATACTGTTACTAGAGCGGAAGAAATAAACAATAAAATTAAAATATTTTGTAATCATTGCAACAATGAGATTATTTTGGCAGATAAGCCATGTTTCTATTGCACGGTTGGAAAGAATGAAAATATAGAGAATAATCTTATGCCGTTGCAAAAAAATATAGTTGCCCTGAATGGTTTTTTATTGTTCGCAGAAAATTATTTAGATTTTTCAAATGATAAAGACTCCATGACAGAATTGATTTTTGTATCTGTCTATCTATTGAATCGCCTATTGGAAAAAGATGAATTGCCAGACAAAGATTTGAAAAAGTATTGGCGCGAACTTTTATTACGAAGCGAATACTTCGGAAGTGAAAAAACATTAGGTGCTGCAATCGAGATAGATGCTAACGCCAAACCCTCAATGGTTTTGGAATCAGCACAGGATAAAGTGAGCAGTGCAGCTTTAAATGAAATGATAAGATTGATAGAAAATATCATCTATCTTTTGAAAATTTAAGTATGGACAATAATAAACAAATTCAAAAAGTTTCTAAATTATCGCTTGAGAAGTTAAGCGAAGATTCAAAACTCGTAAAACGGGGTTTGAGGGATTTAAGTATATGGCCCAAAATTGAGGAACTTTTCGCGAAATTAAAAGCGGCATATGAAAATGGACAGGTAGATGAATGCATGAAAATTGCGGAGGAAATATTGCAAACCGACTCAAACCATTTTTTCACACTTTGTTATTACGGCAGATGTTTATATCAAAAAGGCGAATATGAAAAATCATTAGAGTATTTAACCCGATGTCTTGATGAAGAAGAAAATTATTTTTTCTTATGGAAATTTAGGGGTGACTGTTATTACAAAATGAAAGATTATAAAAAGGCAATCACAGATTATAAAAAATCTCTTGAATTAGATCTTACAAATGGCGCGACATTGGACGATATAGCTCAATGTGCGTTTTTGCTTGGCGACTTCAAAACCGCTCATGATTTTATTGATGAGGCGATAAAAATTGAGAGTGAAAGTGATATGCCGATGATAAGAAAAGCACAATTTTTCGAGTTTCAACATAAAAATACAGAGGCCTTCAATCAATACAAGAGGACACTTGAAAAATTTCCGAAAAGTGAGTATGCGCAGAAAAAAGTAGTAGAATTATCAACATAAAATTATGTCAATTTCAGAAAAATTACAAACTAGTGCAGTCGCTACAATTACAGTTCTCACTGTTCCGATAATGTTACTGAATTTGCTCGGCGGGATTGGGTCTGGTATTTGGCTGGCAATTTTAGGCGAATGGGGAGAAATTTTTAGAGGTATTTTATTTATGGTAGTAGCTGGTTTTGCTATTTCTGTAGCATTGATGCCTTCTTTGCTTTTTGCCGCGCCTGCGGCAATGGCTATGGAACGCGGCAAAAAGCTCATTGGAGCATTGCTCGGCTCGCTTAGCGTACTTTATACCGTTGCTCTGATTACGATATGGTGCATTTGGGTGATGTGGCTTTTTGTCAGTTCTGCCAGCGAAAGCTCGCTTGTTCCTCTACTTGTTTGGTCGTATGGCGTTGCCCTCGGACCGTGGATGTGGCTCGCACAAAAAGATCAGCAAGGTGGAGGAAACGAATTTTCAACACTCACGACATTTTTTGCACAGGCGGCATATATCTTGGGAATGATAATGTTTTTCTTTGGCGCAACGCTCGGAGCAATAGCAATTCTCTTTGGAATAATTATGTTTGCGGGTGCAATTCTGCAAATGGTAATTGCTTTTGGCGGTGAAATGAAAAAATCATTTAGTAAAAAAGAAGTTAAAGAAGCATTTGAAATACTTGAAGAAGCTGGCAAGAAATTCGCATTTGCAAGTTACGGATTTGATTTGGTAAAAGCACACGCTGAAAAATCGATTCTTTCTGAAGCGAAGCAACTTACTAAATCTGTCCGAGGTGGAAAAGTCACAGTTAAAAAATATGTCTACTCTTTAATCACTTATATATCTGGCAACTTAATTTCTAGTGGGCAGTATCATATCTATCGTGGCGTGTTAAACCCTATGGGGCCCGGCGAGGATTTATTGAAAATTTTAGATTCAGGATTAGATGAACTTGTTGCAATGGGCGACATGAGCGAAGAAGAAGCCATGGAGCAAAAAGAGGTTGTTCGCAAAAATATTGAGGAAATGGGCTAAAAATGGAGATGAATAAAAAGAAAAACATTGCTTTAATTATCGCTGCCACCTTCTTGTTCGTGGCTTTGTTTGACGGTTGGCCTTACGGATTTTTTACACTTCTACGATTTGTAGTGTTTGCAAGTTCGGCATATGTTGCATACATGGCATATGAGGTTCAAAAAGAAAAATGGGTTTGGATTTTTGGATTTCTTGCGATTCTTTTCAATCCGTTTATTGTTATCCACCTCAATCGCGAAATTTGGAGTGTTCTTGATTTGATTGTTGGGATATTTATGATAATTTCGGTATTCGTGCTAAAGTTAGAACATAAACCAAACACGAATTGAAATTTTTAGGCGGCGCGCCAGCTAACGCTGGCACAAATTCCGTCGGCGTCCAAAGCGAGGGCGAG
>CAZFCX010000075.1:4076-4318 GCA_964517825.1 uncultured Bdellovibrionales bacterium | reverse complement strand
ACGCGTAAATGAAATTACCAATAGTGATATCGTTAATTTTATGAATCAATATTTTGATGTGGATCATTTCGTAAGAATGGAACTCTATCCGGAATCAATGAAGAAATAGTTTATTGAATTATTCCAATAAAAAAAAGGTCTGTCTAACAAGTTTTAGTCAGCCCTTTTTTTTGTAAAAAAAATAAAAAATAAGGTTTTCTTATTGAAAATCAACAAATAACTCTTTTTTATATGATATATTT
>CAZFCX010000075.1:0-4066 GCA_964517825.1 uncultured Bdellovibrionales bacterium | reverse complement strand
CCGGCACGCCCAAAAAAATATTATAAATTACAATAAAATAGAAATTCTGAAAAGAAGAAGTTAGAAAAGACGGGAGATTTCCTCCGGAGCAAAAGAGTGCAAAATTTTCTTGCCCGACGGAGAAGTATAAGGCACTTCACAGGAGAGTAGCTGCGACAGGAAATGAGCCGTCTCTTGCTCCGAGGTCAGTTCTTTGTATAAGCTGCGTTTTTGCTTGGCCAAACTGAGTGCCAGATTCTTTTCACGTTCACTCCGATATAAGAAGATATTTGCTTTGTAGCTCTCCAACAGTTGTTCTATAATATGCTGTACCTCTTCTTTGGCTTCTTCCATTGGGGTTCCGTTTACGGCAAAACTGTTTTTGTCGATGGGTTGAATGTCGTATCCCAATTTGAAAAGGTCTTCTTTCAATTCCAATAATAATTCGGCAGAACCGGTGGTCAAAGTAATGGTTTCAGGAAAGAGATTCTGCTGTATGCTAATCGGTTGCTGTTGCAATGCTGTTAAGTATGTTTCATACAAAATTCGTTCCCGTCCCCGGATGATGTCAATGAGCGTCAGTTGGTTGTATAATTTTACCACAAGGTAATTGTCTTGCAACAGAAAATAGGAGAGTGGCTGATTGCCGGGTTCTACTCCTTCGTTCGGATGATTGGAAAAACCTAAATCCGGTGTGGAGGTCGTTCCCGTTTCGGAGGAAGTGACACTATGTTCGGTTTTCATGTTTTTCAGAAAATCTTCCCATCCTTCAATGTTTCCGTGGGGGCGAGATGTCGCGGTAAAACCAGATTTTCCAGAAACCGAAGGCTTGGAGTCGAAAGGATTGTAATGCGGATTGACCCCTGTAGGTGGAACCGTCAACTCTTTATTTTCGGGCATTCCGGAAATATCCAGTCCTCGCTCGTAGTCAAAATCTAAGCGGGGTGTCAACGAAAGTGCGCCTAATGATTTTTTGACGCAGGAATTCAGAAAACCAAACACCAATCGCTCGTCCTGGAGTTTGACTTCTACTTTGGTCGGACTAATGTTGATATCTATCGTGCTCGGGTTGAGTTCCAGATGAATGAAATAGGCGGGTTTGTAGCCGCTGGGAATCAATTCGGAGTATGCACTTTCGATGGCATAATTCAATAACGAGTGGCGTACAAACCGATTGTTGATGAAAAGATACTGCTCGCTTTTCTTTTTCTTGGCATTCTCCGGCTTGGCAATATATCCGCTGATTTTGATGATATCGGTAATTTGCTCCGTCGGGAACAGTTTGTCTTTGAAATGAGCTCCGAAAAGGTTGATGATGCGTTGTTTGAAGTTGGACGGTTGCAGTTGCACCAAAACTTTTCCGTTGTGGTATAAAGAAAAAGCAATATTGGTATGGATGAGCGCCACACGGTTAAACTCCTCTTCAATGTGGGAAAATTCGATCCCCTCCGATTTTAGAAAATTTCGACGTGCGGGTACATTATAAAACAAATTCTTAATGGCAATGGAGGTGCCGTCTTGTGTGGCAATGGGACTATGCTCTTTAATTTCCGATCCCTCAATCAGCACTTGCGTTCCGGTAGTTTCTTCTTTTCGTTTGGTTTTGAGTTCTACGTGGGCGATGGCGGCAACGGAGGCTAAAGCTTCTCCGCGAAATCCTTTGGTGGTCAGCGTGAAAAGGTCATCGGCACAAGTGATTTTCGAGGTAGCATGTCGTTCAAAGCATAAACGAGCATCATTAAAACTCATGCCTGCGCCATTGTCCGTAACTTGAATGAGTGTTTTGCCCGAATCCTTGATGATGAGTTGAATCTCGGTGGCGCCGGCATCCACGGCATTTTCCAAAAGTTCTTTCACCGCAGATCCGGGACGCTGGATGACCTCGCCTGCTGCAATTTGGTTGGCTACCGAATCCGGAAGTAAATGTATGATGTCAGTCATGAAAATAGGTACGTTTAGAAGCCTATAAATTTATAGTATAAATAAATCAAAGTTAATATGATGAGCGTTACCCAAATTACCGATCTTAACGGGAATTTATGAGCCTCTTTTTTGGTCCGCCTCTGACTCCAATTATGGTGTAATCGAGCCCCGAAATCCTGATTCTTTTTTGCTTGTTCCAGAGGACCTTCTTCTTTGGCCGGATCGTAAAATCTTGGTCGATAGGTAAACCTTTTCGGTTTTTGCGTATTAAAAAACTGAAAATCCATTTGTCTAAAATTTTTTCACAAAAATACATGATTTTTTCCAATTACGGAGGCGAAAATTTAGTTTGTTCCCAATTTTCTGCCATATTTTCCTCATGGGAGTGTGATTATAATTTTTATTTTCCTTTTTTTAAGTCAAAAAAAAAGGAAAAAAGAATTTTTTTCATGAGTATAATTTTGTACTTTTGCATCAGATTAATATCAATTTATAATAATTGTTTGTAATATGAACTTATCAACTGCAGGAAATAAAGGAAAAGGTGTTCGTTCAGATTGTTTTATCACTTTTGAACCAACGGAACACGGAGCACACGAAATCACCATTCAGAGTAAAGTAAAAGCACTGTTTGGTAAACAAATCGAGAAACTGATTTGTGACATTCTTGATTTTTATCAAATCAAAAATGCAAAAGTGAATGTTGAAGACAGCGGTGCTATTCCATTGGTGATGGCTGCCCGTATGGAAGCATGTATCAAAAAACTGATGCCGTCGGAGAAAGAATTTCTTCTTCCTTTTCTCCCTGAAAACAGCTATGAAACCACCAAAGAGATTAATCGTTTTTCGCGGCTGTATCTTCCCGGAAACACGCCCAGTTTAGCCATTAATGCCGGTATTCACCATCCGGAAGGGATTATTCTGGATTTGGAAGATGCGGTTGCCCCCGACAAAAAATTCGAAGCCCGTTTCCTTGTGCGGAATATGCTGCGCGGTATCAATTTCTATGGTGCAGAAAGAATGGTGCGGATCAATCAAATTCCGAAGGGCTTGGAAGACCTTGACTTTATTATTCCGCATAATGTCAATCTGATATTGGTTCCCAAATGCGAAAGTGCTTCTCAAATTACACTCCTGAACCAGAAAATAGAAGAACTGAAATCGAAATATAACGTTACTCATTCAATTTGGTTAATGCCTATTATCGAGAGTGCGATGGGCGTACTCAAGGCGTTCGAGATTGCGACGTCTGCTCCCAATGTGGTGGCCATGGCTATCGGTTTGGAAGATTACACAGCTGACCTTGGTACAAAACGAACTGCAGAAGGCAAAGAATCCTTGTTTGCCCGTGCAATGCTCGTAAATGCCTGCCGCGCCGCCGGCATTCAACCCATTGATTCGGTATTCTCTGATGTCTCTGATATGGAAGCCCTGCGACAAAATGTCCTGAACTCCAAAGCCATCGGTTTCGATGGAATGGGCTGTATTCATCCGCGACAAATCAGAGTAATTCAGGAAAATTTTGCCCCGGACCAGGAACAAATCGACAAAGCTAAAAAAATAGTTAACGCTTTTATAATTGCTCAGGAAAACGGACTTGGCGTAGTCTCCCTAGGTTCCAAAATGATAGATGCCCCCGTCGTTAAAAGAGCTGAAAAAGTAATAAAACTAGCCATCCAAACAGGTAAACTTTCCCCTGACTGGCGCAATGAATTTTTAGCCGATTAACATTTTTTAACATTTTTATATTACTGATTATTAGTAATGTAATATAATTATTTTGAGATACTGTTTCAGTTGAAGTATAAATGATTATTTTTGCGCCATAGAACTATAAGATAGTTTCTAATGAATATGTTTATAAGTGTGCATTAATTTTATTTAATAATTTTTATGAAGATGAAAAAGATCCTACTATCTCTTTATGCTGTGTGTTTTCTATTTGGCTATTCCGTAGCTCAAACGTACCAATTACCCAATGGGGGTTTTGAAAATTGGGAGGGCTCAGGAAGCAGTGCCGAACCGACACAGTGGAGCTCATTTATGACCGGTTCCGGTTCGGGATTGGCTTTTTCATTCGGTCAAAATCAGCAAATAGCCCTTTCCACCGATGTGCGTCCGGGTTCTTCCGGGACGAAAAGTGTTCGGCTGTACACGAACGAGA
>CAZFCX010000074.1:0-4575 GCA_964517825.1 uncultured Bdellovibrionales bacterium | reverse complement strand
TTGCATTCTCTTGCCAAAATCGAATGTTTAGCCAATCAAGAGGTTTAATTGGCAAAACTTATTTTACGAGGAGCTCGTCTTCCTCGGTTTTTGCAACTTATTTTCGGCCTTCGGCGCTTCTTTTATTTTCGGGCAAAAGAAACAAAATCAATAAGTTTTTTGAGTCAAGTATGCTCTTGACTATTCTCGGGCTTTCATTCGCCACCCGTTCACATCGGCACCCTGTTATTGGCGATACGTGGATAGCCAGATAACGATAGCTTTTGTGCTCCCTGAAATTAGGGATTAAGGTCTTTTAATCTACTCATTTAAAAATAGAATAAAAGGCTTTTTTTCGAAGAGATGGTCATAGCTTACATTATAACCATCCTTTTCGAATTCGGACATTTCTGTCCGAACTTTTTCCGAAAGCTTTGAACTCTCGGAATTCACTATTTCTGCGTGACCCTTGCGGATCAGCGCAGAAACATCCTCAAAAAGTTTATTTGACAATTCTACATAAACGTCAGCTAACGCCAACGCCTTGTTTGAATTGCCAAATTCTTCCGAGGTGGCAAGAACTTTTTTTGCTAACCGTATTGCTTTCCGGTCGCAAATTTTATAAAACATGGCCCCCCCTTCCGCTCTATGGCTAACGAGAAAAATTACTATTAATCTCCTCTTGTAGATTAAAAATATTTTTCAAAGCATAGAGCATTTTTTAATGTACTCTTTTCCCTTAGAAAATTACTACCCGATGTAATAATTTTCACAAGAGAGGCAAGAGGTATGCATTGCATTTCTCTTGCCAAGCTTATTTTCAGGGACAATAGTCCCTGTCTAATCCTTTCAAAAGCCCCTCCTTACTCGCGCTAAATACCCAAGCGCGATCGTCATAGTCGAGTTCTTTTGTAAAAAACTCAACTGTGTGACCAAATGGTAAACCCATGTCGTATAACCATTGGTGTACCATTATATGATATAGAACGAATCGCAATTTCCTCGGTTCGCTCAATAGTGATCGGGACAGTGTAATACTGCCCGGAGTGAACTTTCCGAGTAAGCGAGGCCACTTGCCTTTGCTTACCTTAACACTTATTTTTCTCAGATGCCCTGAGAAAAACTTAGTGTTTAACTCTTTATGAAGCCAGAAAACAAACAAATCTTCTGACTTCACACCTGGATTTTTTTCAATAATTCTTTTACCAAAGGCAGTTTCCTGCCAATGTCGCATATTTTCAATAATTTTTTTCATTTTTTCTCCTTTCAAGCGTTTTGAGCCCGCCGGCTATTGATTTTTTATAAAGAACTTTTGTCACGATGCCTTTTTCTTAATTCATCGTAACAGTGTATGATACACCAAAAAATGAAAAATGTCAATAATTAGCGTCAAGAGTGTCAAGATAAAAAGCGTTATAAATCTATGAAACCCTTATTTCAAGCAAAATATTGACAAAATACGCCAGTATGCTATAATGTAAATGTTGACGTAAAGTATCGACATTATGGAAATAAAGCAAACATTAGAGCAGTTTGGTTTGGAAGGAAAAAAGGCAGATGTCTATCTGGCGGCTTTGGAATTGGGCAGCACCACGGTCATTGAAATTGCCAAAAAAGCCGGCATCAAAAGGACAACCTGTTATGACATTTTGATGGATCTTATCAAAGAAGGACTTGTTTCAGAGATAATTAAGGGTAAAAAACGCTTTTTTATCGGTGAAAGCCCGGAAAAAATCCAAAAAGACCTTCAAAGAAAAGAAAGTTTGTTTTCAGAAATTTTGCCTCAGCTCAGGTCAATCCACAATATCAGTGGAATCAAGCCAAAAACGAGATTCTATGAAGGACTGGAAGGCGTTAGAGAAGTTTATTGGGATATTTTGAAGTATTCAGGCGAATTTGTGGCTTTCGGTTCAGAGGATGTAGTAAATATTTTAGGAGAAAAATGGACAGAGGATTATATTAAGGTGCGTGTTAAAAAAAATATACATGTTCGCGCAATTTTGCCGAAAACCGAATATCTTGAAAAAGAAATCAAGGGCCGTGATCAAGAACAATTAAGGGCGACCAAGCTCATTGATATTAAAAAATATCCGTTTTCTATAGAGATCGATATTTATGGACATCAAAAAGTGGCGCTAATATCTAATAAGGAGCAATTAGCGGTTATTATTGAAAGTGCGGAAATTTTCAATACCATGAAATTTATTTTTGAATTGGCTTGGGATCTATTGCCGGAAATTAAAATTAAATAATTTTTTAATAATATGATAAATAATACACAGGAATCTGGTGGTGCAGAAACAGAAAATGCCAATCCAGAGAATATAAAGGCTCAAAAAAGTCCATTAGGAGAAAGGGCTGAAAAATTGGCTCAAATTGACGAGGAACTGAAAAATTTCAATTATCATCCTGTTTCTTTTGAAGAAGTGCAAGAGGTGAATGAACAAAGACAAGCTGATTTTCAAAGCAAAATTGAGGAATTGGAAAAAAACTTAGAAATCAAAATTGGCAAAGAAAGTGTCGATGTCATCCGCAAGAACATGGTAGAGGACAACATTGAACAGGCACAGAAAGAGAATGAAAAATTTGATCAATTAAAATTTGAAAAACAGAAACTCCTAAATGTTAACTTAGCTGAGGATTTTGTTGAATCTCTCGGGTCCTTTGACATTGTCGTTCCCCAAGCAGAAAGGGATAGGTTGATTGGCGTGTTAACTTCCCCAGAGCTGGTTGATTTTGACAGAAGTGAATTGGTAAAAATGATGGGAATAGACTTTAAAGATAAAGAACTGACAGAAAGATTGTCTGTAAATAAAGAGCTTAACGGTAAATTTCAGAGAATATTAAGGGGGCAATTGGTGTCTTCTGAATATAGAGAATTACTAATTACCCATGATGCCAAACTAACTGGCATGGAGGAATATGAAAAAAGTGGAGCAAGCAAATTGGTTAAATATTCCGGGCAGGAAATTAATGACATGGAAATAGTTGATTTTGGCATGGAAAAAGTGAAGCAAATGGTAAGGGATATTTTGGATGATGATGAGAGCAGTGCTGGTCAGGGAGTATTTTGGAATGTTTTGGTTTCCCAGAAAACACCTTTTGTATTAAAAGCAGAAAGACGCATGGAGGATAAGCGAAAACTGGAATATAGGGAAAGAGCGTTGTTCTACTATCCTGTTATCAGGGACACTATTGGAAAAAGATTTTTACCAAAGCAGGCAATACTAAAGTCTGAAAGTACAAACCGATTTTTTGTCCTTCAGGAAAAACAGGATTTGGAGAAAATGGCGGTAATTAAAAGTTCAACCATAGATAAGCTGATAGACGGCAGTTATGGGCGAGAAATTATGGAGGCATTGCAAACAGAAGAGAACAAACAAGAATTGAGAGAGTTTGTTGCGGGTGCGGAAAAATTATTCCAACAGCATCAACTGATGATTGATGTGATGGGAGATAATTTATTTTTTCAAATTGCTGACGGCAAATTAATAATTAAGCTGGTAGATTATGGGTGTTTTGAAAACAGGTGGGGCAATAAACAACGTGAAGTAAATGAAGACATGATTAAAGGACAGGAACTGATAGAAAAACTAAAAACTCTAAGCCTATAATCATTTTTAGAATCGTAAATTTTCCAGTTGAAAAACAATAGCTATCCTTGAAACAAAAATTTTTCAGTGGTAGCATTAAGTAGTAGTATGTATCATGTAGAATGTATTATGTATAAAATGCATTTGGGATTCATACTTGATACTTGCTACATAATACTTGATACATGAAATATATGTCTGGACATTCACACTGGGCGGGGATTAAACAAAGAAAGGGCGTCAATGATGCTAAGAAGGCGAGCGTGTTTACCAAATACGGCCGGCTGGTTTCCATTGCGGCCAAGCAAGGCGGCGGCAATCCGGATCATAATTTTTCTTTGCGTTTGGCCATTGATCAGGCGCGGTCGGTGAATATGCCGAAAGATACGATTGAACGCGCCATTAAAAAAGGAACTGGCGAACTCAAAGACGGAGCGGAAATCGAAGAAGTGATTTATGAAGGTTACCTGCCTACCGGACAGGCAGGTGGCCCGGGCAACGTGGCTATGATCATTAAAGCTGCTACGGATAATCGCAATCGAACAGTCAGCGAAATCAAAAGTCTTTTCACAAAAGCTGGAGGAAAAATGGCGAGTGAAGGCAGCGTGAAATTTATGTTCAAACAAGTTGGAAACATAGAGTTGGCTGTTGGAGAAAAAGATCCGTATGAAGTGGAAATGGCAGCGATTGAGGCGGGAGCCGAAGACACGATTTATGCCGGGGATATGATTACGGTTTATACAAAGACTTCTGATTTGCAGAAAGTCAAAGAAAATCTGGAAAAAGCCGGAATGCAAATTGAGGGTGCCGGCTTGGTGTATGCGCCGCTGCAAAAAATAGAACTTTCTCCTGAGGCTAAAATTGATTACGAAAATCTTTTGGAGAAACTGGATGAACATGATGATGTGCAAGAGATTTTTGATAATCTTTGATTATCAAAAATTAATTTTAAATTATAAATTTAAAATTTTAAATAAAACCTTTGATTTTTCAATGTTTAAAA
>CAZFCX010000073.1:0-4658 GCA_964517825.1 uncultured Bdellovibrionales bacterium | reverse complement strand
AAAAGGGCGCCATTGGGCCGGTTAATGGGGCCAAGGCGAGGGAGATCTATATCGAATAATACGCAAATTGTCGGAGTTCCGCGCAAGTGGGGGCTAATGTATATCTATCTCTTTTTCTGGTCCGTTCAAAACAACTTTGAATTTTTCTAGGAAGCCCTTATTACCCAGCAATATGGTTGGTTGTGCCTCGGAAAAATATATTTTAGCTCGCCATTTGATGGTGCGAAATCCGTTCTGTCTCAAGATGTGTTCAATGGGTTGTGGAGAGGGATATACAGAAAAAGTGTTATTTCCCGCGCCAAAGAATGTCTCTTTTTGTTTCGGATCAAGTTTTAAGTCCAGAACGCCTGCGATTTCAATAGGGAGGATCGTGAAATCTGCGCCGGAATCAACAATGGCGTTTAGGTATATAAATTTTTGCTTGTGTTGAAAGGCAATAGGAATTGCCGGACGATAAAGGTTGCCTTTTAGCGTAGGAAACGGCAGATATGGGAATTTCATGTTATCCAGTGATAAATCCTTTGGGCACAAGCGTGAATTTTACTTTTTTGGGGTTGTGGTCAGGGCCAAGCTTGATCATCAGTTTGGTCAGGGTTTTGTCCGATGCCACAATTTTGTCATTTATTTCGGCAACCCATTTCCCCATGTGTTGTTTTTCAAATTTCATGGTTGTTGTTTTGTAGATGGTGTAATTATCGCATACTGATCTTAACACAGTGTTAAATTTTTTTAAATTATGCACTGAATATCTGATCTATCTTCTTCATCAGTCTGTCCGTTTCAGTCAGGGCAACAATAATTTTTTGATAATGTTCAATGTCTTCGTTGGTGAGGGTGCGGCCTTTGCGGTCTTTGAGCCACTTTTGGGCGGGCTGGTAGCCGCCGATGTAGAAATTCCAGGCGAGTTCTGGTACGTTGCCAAAGTACTGCTCCGCGTTGATGAATACATTGCCGTCTTTATATGTCACTTTATCAACCGTGTCGCTACCGGCGACGGGATAAGTGGTGATGAATTGGCCGATTTTGGGTGATTCCAAAAGGTGCAGTTGGCGCAGTTCCGTGCCGAGAGCGACCAATTGTTTGAATGTAGCCGCGTCTTTGGGATATGGCACGCGCGGGAAGTCTATTTTCAGAAATTCCTTGTATTTTTCGCGATAGCTCGGGGAATGCAAGACGGCGTAGATGTAATCAAAGATGTCTTCGGGAGTGGTTTTGCCGGTGATTTCTTCTATTTTTGTTACTATCTCTGTCTTAAGATTTGAGGTTTTGTTTCCTTGTTCAGAATAAATGTATAATGGTGAAATTAATGTTGAATCTGCTGCGCTATCTAAGATATGTAGATCCGTGATTTCCTTTGTAACGCTAAAATAACCAAGACTAATTTGACGATTCAATCTAGTAAATACTAAACCAATATTATCTGCAAAAAAGTTTGCCATGAGGCCTTTTCGAGAATCTCCTCTAGGAATAATTTGTCCTATAGTTTTGAGTGGATAATAAGTATATCTGATGTCGAATGGACGGTATTGTACTGCACGTATGCTGTCTACATCATTTTCAATGAAAAGTTTTCGTTTTTCCTCAATCTTCCAATCAGGAGTTTCTTTAAAGTTATATCTATTCAATATTTCGGTTTTAGACAAAGTCTGCATATCAGATAACATTTTTTTTGCTGCATTAGAGTTGAAATAATTTTTTATTAGAAGATTGTCTTTTCTAAACTTAATGCCAGTTCCAAACTTATTAAATAAATTTGTTAATTGGAAGCCAACGTCATATTTTTCATGCGCTTTAAAATTCTTTGGTGAGAAGAAAAAGTTTGGTTCCTTGTTTTCAAGTTTTTCCCATTTTATATTTGCAATATTTTTTTCATGAAGTTGTTTAAATTTATCTTCTCTCAGTCCATATGTTTCTGCATGATAAATTTGGCCAAGCTCATTTTTATTTTCTGAATGGCGTACTAAAATGGAGATTGAAACTCCCTGTTGGATATCAAAGACGTTCTCATCTTTTTTACCATCCGGAGCTTTTTCTTTCTTTTTTGAATTGCCGTGGAGATCAAGGATATAAATATCGTTAAATGTTTCGAGTAAATGTTTTCTCATTTGGCGGTGGGTAATGCCATCAATAAATGAATTGTTGGTAATCATAGCCACTACGCCTGCCTTATTTTTTTCAATAAAGTGCTCTGCGAACCGGAGAAATTTTACATAATCATCGGAAAGTGAGTTTGTGTTTTGTTCATTGAGTCCAGTTTTATAAACTTCAATCAAGTTTTGTATCCATTCTCCTTTGTTTGATGAACTTACGCTGTATGGGGGATTTCCGATTACCACCATAATTGGTGTTTCATTTTTGATTTTATCAGCTTCTTTGGCTTCTTCGGCAATGCTTTCAGCGAAGCCGAAGGAAGTTAAACTTTGTTGTTGGTCGCTTTTTTCAAGTGAATTGGTCAGGTATATTCCCAGTCTTTTGTGAAATTTCCAAAACCCGGTCTGTTTGAAGGCCAAGCTCAATTTCAGATGCGCAATGGTGTAGGGGGCCATCATCAGTTCAAAGCCGTGCAGGCGTGGCAAAAGGTCATTGTTTACATATGCCGGCCAGCGCCCCTTTTGACCTTGTTTGACGAATTTTTCATAAATAGTCCTGATGGTGGCACTGATAAATGTTCCAGTTCCTACTGCCGGATCAAGAATCTGGACGCGATGTTGGCCGCCGGGTAACTTGGAGGTATCTGCCAATCCACCGGATAGGTTGAACTCCTTCTTTAGTATTTGATCAACCGAACGGACAATGAACCTGACAACCGGGAGTGGGGTATAGTAGGCTCCCATTTTTTTGCGCAATTCAGAATCATATTCTTTCAAAAAATCTTCATAGAAATGAATAACCGGGTCGGCATCACCCATGTAATCTTCAATGAGTTTTTTGGTGTCGGAGTGTTGGAATACTGTACAGAGTTCATCGACTATATAACTCAGGCGTTTGTCGAAATTTGGACCGGCAATATGGTCAAAGAAATGTTGTAGAAAGGGATTTGATGCCGGAACCAGGTCTCGCGCCTCCTGTCGTGAAAATGTTTCCGAGGTTTCGTCATAATATCTGGCAACAAACAGTCCATAGACGAGAGTTTGGGCATACATATCTGCAAAAGCCTCCAAGGTCAGATCATGAACCAACATCTGTTTGATTGTTTCATAAACGTGGAGTATTTCCTGATTTTTTTCTGATTCCTGCGTAACGAAATGTCTCACATTGTCCCTGATTCTTTGAGCTTTTCCTCCCATAATCTTGGCCAGATGAGCGCCGGATTTGATTGGTTCTTTTTGGGTTTGCGTGAATTCAACCAGCGATTTTGCAGTATGTTCGTAATTCTGGGGGAGCGGCGTAATAAGGCGTTCTTTAGTGTCATATGCCGCGATTTTGATTGGTTCTTCGTAACGGACGCCGTTTCTGTAGAAACGGAATTCTGTGTAATCCGTCAGTATCAGATTGGTGTAACCAAAGTATCTGGCCATTTGATCTGATTTCTCAACTTTATCCAGGGACACGCCGATATCTTTGGCCTCGATGTAAAGTAACGGGACATCATTTGAAAGTACGATAAAGTCCGGTTTGTTTCCCTGATGAGCGCGGGCATCATGAAGAATTCGCATGCCTTTAACGGCGCCGAAGATCTCTTTTAATAATAGCTCAAAGTCCGTACGGTATGCCATTTCCGAACTTTCGGGGTGAGCATATTTTATTGAAATGGCTTTGACGTAATTATCAAAAATTTCTTCCATATTTACAGATATATGCTTTGTAATCTCGGAAAGATTGTCCTGCACATCAGTAAAAGAATCAAATTTAAGTTAATTATCACTGTGGATTTTTACTATTTCTATTAAAATACTTTCTATATCTGTATTAAGTGCTTTTGCAAATTGCAAATTAGCACCGCTCTTGTATTTAGTGGCGGTTAAATTATAGCAATTTTGCATTTTTTTTGAGATTGGATATCTAAGGAATAGGTAAAATTCTGATACATCTATTATATTTGGATTATCAGCCATTAGATCCCTTAATAGGGCTGGAGTTGTTGTACAGTTTTCAATATATTTTTCCAAAAGTTCTATTATTTTTGACCTTTCTGTGAATATCTCTTTTACTTGTCTGTAAATGGTTACAATGTCATGGTCCTGTTGTATTTGTTTATTTATGTTTAAAAGGAGCCCTTTTAGAGCGAGTTCTATTCCATGATAGAACAAAAAAAGAGTTGGTATAAAAACATTGAAATCACTCCATTTTGTCAGGGCTTGGACGTTTTCAGGGTCGGACACGTGATAGGGGTTCTCTGATTCGATGTTTTGCTCTAGTATGTTTTTACAGGTATGGAGATATTTTTCTGCAAGACTTAAAAAGGAAAAAGCTTGAGAAGTGTTCAATGATAGAGGATTTTTAAAAGAGATAATTTGATAGCCGTACTTTTTGACCTCTTCTTCACTCCAGAAATTGAGGTCTTTGGTTTTGCCGACATAGGTGACTATTTTTTCCAGTGTGCGGCCGGTGTAATCTTTGGTGGCTGGGTTCCACTCACGCAAAAGCAGAGTGTCTCCCGGGTTACATTCCCAGTCCGCCAGTCTCAGTTCATAAGTTTTTTTACCTTCGAGAATTTT
>CAZFCX010000072.1:0-4781 GCA_964517825.1 uncultured Bdellovibrionales bacterium | reverse complement strand
ATCACCGAATCGCTGGTGCTCCGAATGGAAAAATATTTCACCAGGCACGGCGGCAAAACTATTTTTGCCGTAAAATCAACAGTCGGTCTTTGCTGGGCGACATTCACAGCGGCCGGAATTGTGAAAATGGATTTTAAAAAATTCCTGAAATATTCTTTTTTGGGCGGAATCGTCTGGAGCGGATCATTAGTGGCCATGGGATATTTCTATGGTTATCTTTGGAAAAGCATGAAGGAATATATCAGCTGGGCGGGCTGGATTGTCGCTGCCGTGGCCATTGCTTCTTTTATGGGCATTACACTTTATAAGAAATATCAGTCCAAACAGCTTTTACGGGAAAATAATAATTCTAACTAAAAATTAAGACATTTTTAAGAACTGCGATTAGGGCAGTTTTTTTCTTGACTTTTTAGGGCTTTTGTTATATATTAGTCTGTTGTTGTTTCAAAAAAAAATATTTCAGGAGGTGCTTTATGAAAAAGGATATAGTAACTAGCGTGGTGTTTTTTTCTGATCCACACTTTTCAGTTAATAGCAGAAAAGAGGAAGAAAAGTGGTTTCCGTCAATATGCAACTTGCTTAAGAAAATCAATCCATCCGGCAAATTAGTTAAGAAATTTCTTGACTTTTGGGACAAAAAAACGCAGCTGGCTTTCAGAAAAACAATCATGAAAGTAAAAGAATTGAAACCTCCAGAGCTGATGATTGGATTAGGAGACTATACTCCGGGATCCAATGAAAGCGGTATGCTGACTTTGAAAGCACAGAAGCAATATCTTGCTTTTAAAAAAATTCTCAGTTATGTTAAATGTTCTAAAAAGCTAGTCTGGGGTGATCATGATGCCGGATATCGCTTTAATGTTAAGCAGCGGGTTGGAGTCAAAATTGGAACAGAAAAAGGTGGAATGTCGGAAAAAAGCATAAAGATTGCTGCCAAGCTTATTGGAGAACCTTTCGGTATTTTTTATCTGGCAGGGGTTAAGTTTATTTTTATTTCCACTAATTTGGTGAGAAATGTCAATGCGGAAAGTGCGAAAGAATTGCGCGAACTGAAATTTCTGCAAGAAGATTTTTTAGCCAAAAAACTAAACAATGGAAATGAGCGATGCTTCTTGCTTCTCCATGACCCAACAGCACTTGGCAAAGAAAATGCTGTTCGAAAAATAATAGATTCCCATCGGGAGAAAATAATTGCCATTATTCACGGGCACATGCACGCGGAATTTGTCCGAAAGATATCAATGATTTCGCCGGTTTATTCCGATCTTTGCAAGATGTACAAGACCATCTTGGTTCCAGCTTCCTGGGGAATGATGGGCATTGGAGGAGGGTTTCTTACCCTGAATGTTTATAGGGATTGGACATATGAAATCAAGAAGCATAGACTGTAAAAGGAGATTTTGTAATGGATAATACTACCATGGTTATCATTGCTTGCAGTGTTGGGTTTATCGTTTATTTGTTATCCGCTAAAAAGGTTTTAGGCGGAGTGCAGATTAGGGAAGGAGGAGAATCCATAATTTATCTGATGACTCCTGCGGTTCTCGGTACTTTTGCTGGATTCGCAACATACTTTGTTATTAAGTTTTTAATGTAAACGTTTACGACTCCTGACCGGAATTTATCGGTCAGGAGTTTTTTCTTGCAAAAAAAGAAGAATATACTATTATTAAATTAAAATGGCGGGTAGCATTATATGTAGTTTTTTAAAATAACAAAGAATCCCCGAAAACATAAAGTAAGAAGGAGGGTTTTATGAAAAAATTTTTTGCAGATTTAGTTACTGGCGGAAAAATCCTAAAAAGTGGAGAGGGATCCAGAAAGCAGAGAATTTTTTACCATATAGTTTTTTACTTTTTGCATTTTGGAGTATTATGTTTTCTTGTTTTTCTGGCTGGCATTTTGTTTTTGAAAGAAGAAATGTTAAGTTTATTTGCCATCTATAATGCCGCTTCATTTTTTTGCGCTGGCATTTATGCCAGAATAATGGCAGCGGCATTGATGGAATATTCAAAATTTCGGTCTAGCAATAGATAGGGGAAGATGAAGCTTAACAAAGCTAATATAGGCCGGTTTACACAACGGCCTTTTTTTCTTGCAAAAAACAGGGGAAAGACTAAGATTAAGGCATGACAGTTATTAAAGTTATTAGAAAATGACAAAAAAAATTGCAAAATTTATCAATAAAGCCAAGAACATTCTTTTTGCTGATCCTAAACTGATTTTTGAAGACGAGAAAGATTTGGTTAAGCAGCCTTTTTATTTTCAGGGCGTGAACGGCAAAGGGGTTCTGCTTGTTCATGGCTGGACATCTACCGCTTATGAAGTGAGAAGACTGGGAAAATATCTGAGTGAAGAAGGCTTCACGGTTTCCGGGCCAATGCTGAGAGGGCATGGCACTCAGCCGGAAGATTTGGAGAACATAACCTATCAAGATTGGCTTAATGATTTGCTGAAAGCCTATGATGAACTGCAGAAAGAATGTGGGGAAGTTTACATTGGCGGAACATCAATCGGCGCCAGTCTGGCAATTCTTTTGGCACTCCAAAGACCGCAAACAAAAGGGTTGGTGCTGATGGCAACTCCGTACAAAATCAAACTTGAAGGCTTGCTGGAATTTTGGGGAAAATTAATTTTGCCGTTCAAAAAATATAACAAGAAATTCTATCCGCCGACATTCGGCGTCGCGACCACGATTACCCGCGTTATTGCTTATCAAAAATATTCCACCAAAAGCGCTTTGGAAGTTATAGGGCTGGTAAAGGCGGTCAGAGAAAAATTTGCGGAAATAAAACAGCCCTGTTTTTTAATTCAGTCAAAACAAGATCATGTTGTTTCGCATGGAAGCATGGATAAAATATATGAAAAAATCGGTTCAGATATAAAAAAGAAAAAATATATAAACAGAGCTTATCATACATTCATCTCCGACATTAAAAACGAACACGTGTTTGAAGATATATCGAATTTTCTAAAAGAAAATTAAAATGAAAATTGCTTTTTTTACCAATAATTATCTGCCGAATGTCTATGGGGTGCCGATGTCGGTGGAAACTTTTCGCAAAGAATTTGAAAGACTCGGGCATACCGTGTATATTTTTGCACCGAATTATTCCGACTATCAAGATACGAATAAAAACGCCTGCCTGTCCGGTAGGCAGGTTTTTCGTTATCCGTCGCTGGATATTGAAATAAAATTTCGTTTGCCTTTGGGTATTCCATATTCACGCAAAATGGACAGGATTATTGAAAAGCTTGATTTAGATATTATCCATTCGCACCATCCGAATCTTCTGGGATCAGCCGCTATGAAATGGGCTAAGAAAAAAAATATCCCTTTGATTTTTACTTGGCACACGCTGTATGACAAATATACCAATTTCGTGCCATTTTTACCGTCCAAATTAACAGCTGGTTGGATAATTAAAAAAGCGGTGAAATATGCCAATAAGGCTGACAGTGTGATTGTGCCGACGCAGTCAATTGAACCAATCCTTAAAAACTGGGGCGTGGTTAATAAAATTTTTCCGGTGGCAACAGGCATTGATGAAAAATGTTTTTCCGGCTCAGACCGAAAAAAATCCGCGAAAAATATCAAATAAAAGATGATGAAACTGTGCTGCTGTTGGTTTCGCGCCTGACGGAAGAAAAAAATATCAGTTTTCTTTTTGATGTAGTAGCGGAAGTTTTGAAAAAAAATCCAAAGGCCAAATTCATGTTGGTCGGCGACGGATATCTCAAGGCAGAACTCGAAAAAGAATCTCAAAAAAGAAATTTGGACCAGCAAATAATTTTCGCAGGCTTAGCTCTAGCTGAGGAAATCAAGAATTATTATGCGGCCGGTGACATTTTTGTCTATGCTTCCAAATCAGAAACGCAAGGCATGATCATAACTGAAGCTATGTATATGGGCCTGCCGATTGTGGCAGTCAAAGCGACTGGTATTGAAAGTTTGGTGGAAGAAAATGTGAACGGCTTTTTAACTGCTGAAAACAAAGAGGAATTTATCAAAACTACACAAAAACTTTTGGATGATGCAGCGCTGCGCCAAAAAATGTCGGCTGAATCATCTAGAATCGCTCGGGAAAAATATACCGCTTCCGCCTCAGCGGAAAAAATGCTGCAAGTTTATGTGGAGGCGATAGAGCATAAAAAACAAAAAATATGATTTTAAAACGCGATTTTTACAATCGAAATACATTGAATGTTGCCAAGGATTTGCTTGGCTGTTTTTTGATCAGAAAAATCGGAAACAGAACAATAAAAGCCGTGATCACGGAAACGGAAGCCTATATGGGCGAAGATGATTTGGCTTCACATGCTTCCAAAGGCAGAACGCCACGAACGGAACTTATGTTCGGCGAACCTGGCAAAGCCTACATCTATATGATCTACGGCATGTATCATTGTCTTAATATTGTGACGGAAAAAAAAGATTTTCCGGCGGCTGTTCTCATTAGAGGACTCACGAATCCATGCGAATGGAAGGCGAATAAGCGCGAATGGGTCCCCATGAAAAATACGCCTAAACTGAACGGGCCGGGGAAACTTTGCAAATTTTTGCAAATCGACCGGAAACTAAATGGGAAAGACGTGACTAAGGGTGAAAAAATATGGATTGAAAAACCTGCCCGCATTGCTATGCAAAGCGTTGCAGGCGGGCCCGCCAAAAAAATTTCCAAAAAACTAATTAAAGCGGACAAGAGAATAGGAATTGATTATGCCAAGCATTGCAAAGAATATTTGTGGCGATTCACGCTATCTTATTGAAAAATTTTGCA
>CAZFCX010000071.1:4170-4801 GCA_964517825.1 uncultured Bdellovibrionales bacterium | reverse complement strand
AGACATCTTTATACTCTGGCTTTTTAAACCAATCACTTAGAACATAGACATATTCAACTTCAATATTCAGAGGTGAAAATAATTTAATATATTGTTTTCTTTTAAAATCACATGTTTGCAATTTTTCATCAACTGAACCGCCAACTTGTTGATATTTTACTTCAATTATAAAAAGCGTGTTTTCTTTTATCACATAAATGGCATCGTCTGGCAACAATTTTTTAGATAAATATTTTTTATAATCAACATTTTGAGAAGTTAAAAATTTATAAAGCTCATATTTTCTAAATGATTGTGCAACCATTTTGTCATTATAAAAAATCTCATGCCCAATTTTAGCCTTTTTGACAGAATATCCTTCGATTTTTTTATCCAAAAATTCCAACAAATCTATTTTGTGCTCAAAGCTTATACCTGTTTGGGTATTAGCCCCACCGATTCCATCTTTTTTCATATTATTTCTTATTTTAAATCAATTAGAATTTCTTTTTTACTATTTCAATTAAATCTTCTATAACTTTTTTCTGAATATGCTTATCCTCACTTAATTGCGGTTCAGAAAAAATAATACTAATAGCTTTGTTCAAAATTCTTTCCCTGTCTGATGTGTCTTGATATGATTTTATTAACT
>CAZFCX010000071.1:0-4160 GCA_964517825.1 uncultured Bdellovibrionales bacterium | reverse complement strand
AAAGCAATAGCTTTAAATTTATATATCTCGTATAATTTTCTGTGATTAGAAAACTGTTGGATACAGAAAAAAGAAAAATAAGATATTACTACTATTGTGGAAATTCTCAGAAGTGCGCTTCCTATTGTTATATCTACCCCATTTTTAAATATAAATACAAGAATAACCACCAGCGCAACAAGTCCTCCTAAAATTCCACCCAAGAACCACCCCCAGATATACTTTGTTCTATGTTCCTGATTAGCCTTATTATTAAAAATTTCAGAACGATCCTTAAGAGAACTCCCTAGGGCAACGCCTTCAGCTTTTATCCAGTTTTCTGCTGTTTTTATCGCTTCCTCATATTTACCAGAATTTTTAATTAACTGTTTCGCTATTTTCTCTGCTTCTTTAATTTCTTGTTGGTCTACTTTATATGATTCAAGACTTTCTATTATATCTTGTACTTCTTTTATGTATTCATCTATAACCTGCCTTCCTGTCGATATCCCTCCCACATCTATATTATGTTTAATCATTTGAAATAAATAATTAACATTGTTTTGAAAATTCTCAAAAATTCTATTAACATTTTGAGGTTCCGAATAATTAAGATTTTCCAAATATGAAATAAGACTAGCCAATTGAGACAAGAGAAAAGATATTCTACTGCTTATATATTTATCGATTTCCCTTTCTGTATTTTCTTGTAATTTACTTTTTAATTTTTTTAATAATTCATCAAAATAATAAAATTTATCATATTCTGTTTTCTTTGTTTCTATTTGATCATAAGGAGCGCCAATCCCCCTTATGGCATCCTCTTTTTCTTTGAACTTATCTGAAAAGAATTTTTCCGGAAACTGCGTTAATAAATCTTGAGATTTCATATTTTTAAGACTGAATAAAATAATTTACATTAAATACTTCTTAATAATTTATAACCACAACTTCCTTAATTTTTCCTCTCCCGCTTCCCTTCGAATTGATTGCTCTTCCGGCGAAAACTTTATGGATTTTTATTTTCTTATCTAATCCGGAATAAAGTTTATTTATAAAAGACGTGTCGGAATTAGAAAGCATCACAAAACAACCACGCTTGTGAAGTTTCAAAAAAGTGTCTCTGAGTTCTGTTTGTTCTTTTTCCAAAAATCCTTCTTTAGTGTAACTTGTGAAACTGGAAGTTTTGTTGACCGGATAGTATGGCGGATCAAAATAGATGAAATCTCCTTTTTTGGCTCTTTGCAAAACTTTTTTATAATCCTCATGGAAAATTTTAGTGTGTCTCATGGATCTGTGTGCCTTGCGTAAATTTTCCTCATCACAAATGAGCGGATTTTTGTTGTCTCCATAAGGAACATTGAATTGCCCACTTCTGTTCACGCGGTAGAGTCCGTTAAATCCAGTTCGATTAAGAAAAATGAACCGGGCTGCGATATTTATGTCGGATAATTTTTGAATGTCTTGAGCCCGCACTTCCAGATAATATTTTTTGCTGTTTTTTTTCTGATGTTCCTTGAGTTTTTTAATTAAAGCCTCGACATTATTTTTGATAACATTATATGTGAATATTAGTTCCGCGTTCATGTCTGACAAAACAGATTTTTTCGGCAATAAATCAAAAAACATCGCACCACCGCCCACGAATGGCTCAAAGTAAGTTGCCTTTTCAGGATTGAATCCGAAAGGCGGATATAAATTCATATCTCTAAATTGTTGAAGAAGCTGTCTTTTTCCACCAACCCATTTTACAAATGGTTTTGGTTTTTCGTTTAGAAGATAGTTTTCATAAAGAGATTCTTCAATGTTTTCATCTGAACTAATTTTCATATTCGATAAAAAAACCCTTATATGAATTGGATGGACATTTAGTTTTGTTGCAAGATTTTGTATTGCTGATTGAGTCATTTTTGTTTATTTTAATCTTATAGTGATATTGTATCACCAACAATAAATTTTGTCACTGTGAATAACTTTATTTTTTACTTTTACAATCCCTGATCATCAAAACCAACCTTAAATGCCTTAACTCCGCCAGCTGGCGGATTTGGTCGATGTTTAAGTTATTCTTACGTTTTTCTTACGTTTCCAGTATATTCCCCTTCCCCCTTTTATTCAAGGCAAAAGAAAACAGGCCCTAAGCCTGTTTTTTTGAAATTATTTTTTGCTTTCTATTCCAATTTTCCAAACTCCTTTTTCCAAGAAAGCTTCGATAGTTTGCCGACCAGCTTTATTAATAAGATTTGAATGTGAAAGTTTAAATTTTTTTGCATACTCAGCAAGTGTAATAATTTCCTTTCCTTCCAAATAAGCTAGGCGCCTATAATAACTGTTAGTAAGTGCCCTGCCAACTATTTCTTCCATAATGACAGTCTCACCTTTTTCATCAAATTCCTTAAATGCTTCGTAATATTTTTTCCTATCAATAAATTTTATATTAATCGGAACAAATCCCTCTCGTATCAATAAATAATTATTAATAACACGCCCGATACGACCATTGCCATCACAAAATGGATGCGTATATTCAAATGCTAAGTGTAATTTTGCTATACGCTTGATAATATTTTCATGGATTGAAGCGTTATATTCCGCCAACATTTTTTCAAGACGATCTACCACTTCTTTTGGATTAGGAGCGATGTGATTGCCAACGCGAACAAACTCATTGTCTTTTCTGAATCTCCCGGCAACATCATCACGAATATTGGAAATTAACATTTTATGAAGTGATAAAATCATTTCTAGACTAAGTTCTTGCCCCTTGGCTCTTTTATCGATATATGACACAACTCGTGCTAGGTTCTTAGCTTCAAAAATTTCTCGTTCTGTTATGTATCGATCTAAATCAATTTGCAGAAGTATTTTTTCAGTTTCTTCAAATGTAAGCGTGCTGTTTTCTATAGCATTTGAGTTGTATACTTGCTCGGCAACCTCAGTTTCGGATATAAGCTTAATAAGCGCATCTTTACCAATAGATGCTTTATAATATCTTTCGCGGAGAAAATTTATTTTGTTGTAAGCGTTGAGTATTTTAACCATATATTACAATTATATGCTTTTTTCACGTTTTTGTCAATATAACCGTGAAAAAGCATGAAAAAACACTATATTTTCACGGTTTTGACACTAATTATCCTTTACTGACCCCTGCCCATCGCGCAATAATCGCGCAAAGAATCGCGCAAGGAATTTATTTTTTGCTTTTGGCGTCTCTGATGACCAAAGCGCCATTAATTTTCTTAACAGTTACTCTCTGGCGTTCACGCCAGCCAAGAGAAGTTGCCAGTTCTTTGGGAATCGTGAGGCCAAGGCTTGAGCCCGCCCTTCCCATTCTGGTTAATTTCCGCACGTTTTTATTTTTTGTTTCCATATTTTTTAAAAAATTATTTATAAATCCAGTATTCCACTTCTTCCATATCTTCTCCATTTTGTTTTTTCGCTATAAGTTCTCTCATCACTTTTCCACCCAAAGATTCCGGGATTTTCCTGCTAGCAATGTTTTCTTTTGCAACAGGATATAGTAAATATTCATATTCTATGTTTTTATCAGTCCACTCTTTAATACCCGCAATCGCTTCTCGCCCATATTTATTTCCATGAGCTGATTTTTTGATCCAAATTCCTAATTCAGGAGTTTTTGTGTCAAGGTGATGAATTCCTCCGTTACCTAAAAATTCATTTGTTTCCTTATTAAAAATACTTACCCCAAAGTCTTCTCCTTTCTTAATTTTTTCTCTCGAGTCATTGATAAATTTTTCAGTGTCTTCTATTTGTTTTGGCGTTGACGGAAACATGAATTTTGTCACTTCATCGGTAAACTCTGAAAAAATCATATCCTTATATTCCAAAGATACCGGTTTTAAAATAAGCCGTTCGGTTTCAATTTTAACATTAAGTAGGTTTTCTATTTTTTCTATTGGTCGCTTATCTTCTTTCAGTTGTTCCGGATTCATATTTTTGTTACTGAACATGTTACTTAACACTTTATATTCCCATTTTACTCCTATTTTCCCACTCTGCAACTAAAAAACAGCCTCTTTCGAAGCTGCCTTTTTTATTGAAATTTTGGCACAAAATTTATTTTTTACTTTTATAATCCCCAACCATCAAAACCAACCTTAAGTGCCTTAACTCCGCCAGCTGGCGGATTTGGTCGATGTTTAAGTTATTCTTACGTT
>CAZFCX010000070.1:4593-4816 GCA_964517825.1 uncultured Bdellovibrionales bacterium | reverse complement strand
TTCGCTACGACTCGGACATGGCGGAATTCCTCCCCCCCAACCCCCTCCTTCTGCCACGCCCTTGCCCCCGACAGCAATTTTTTCGATAGACAATTTCTTTTCCTCTCCCCCCCTTCCCAGCCGGAAAAGATTAAAGAACTCCCTAATTTCGTTTGACTAAATAACAAAAATTTCATATACTAACTATTGATAATAAAGGTTTTATATTCTCACTGACTATCAT
>CAZFCX010000070.1:4199-4542 GCA_964517825.1 uncultured Bdellovibrionales bacterium | reverse complement strand
AACAAAAAATCCACAATCGGCGAGAATATAAAGAAATACCGAAACAAACTCGGTATTTCACAAGATATCTTATCAAAAAAGGTAAATTTGGCTTTTCATACCATTGCGAAAATTGAAGCCGGAGCAACACCAAACCCGACTATTGATACTGTTAAAAAAATTGCGGATGCATTGGGCGTTTCACTTGATATTTTAATGAAATAATTATGGCAAATAAAAATCTTAACAAAGCGAAAGAAACAAAGAGCGACGAGTTTTATACTCAATATGACGATATCCAAAAAGAGATTGAAGCGTATTTGGAATATAACCCCGATGTGTTTCGAGACGAGGTTGTTTATTG
>CAZFCX010000070.1:0-4181 GCA_964517825.1 uncultured Bdellovibrionales bacterium | reverse complement strand
AAGCAATTTTTTCCGCTATTTTGTGCTCAATTTCAACAAACTTGGATTGAAACAGCTTATCACTACCAGCTACAAGCCTTCGCCTGTCGCAAATACACAACTACAATTATTTAGCGACAATAAGACTCTCACGAAGGTAAAAGGCCGTCCGAAAATAACCGCAAATAAATTTATTATCAACAAAGTGTGCGACATAGATGAAGACGGCGAATTTAACTTAAAAGATGTTGCCAAGCAGTTAAAAGCAAACAAACACAATGAATGGACGCCACTGAAAGGTGATGGTGATTTTAGAAGTCAAGAATGTATAGAATTATTAAAACAATCCGATATTGTGGTAACAAATCCACCATTTAGTTTGTTCCGCGAATATATAAAACAACTTATTGATTACGGTAAAAAGTTTTTAATCATCGGCAATCTAAACGCGATTACTTACAAAGAAGTATTTCCACTCATCAAAAATAATAAATTGTGGATAGGAGTCACAATGGACGGGAGGAATAAATGGTTCCAAGTTCCAGACGATTACCCGATAAGAGAAAATGTTGCAAATTCTAAAATAGAAGATGACAAGAAATTTTTATTTGTGAAAGGTTGCTTGTGGTTCACGAATCTTGACCACGGACGCCGACATCAAACGTTAAACCTTATGACAATGGAAGAAAATTTGAAATACAGCAAACACAAAGAAATAAGAGACAAAAAAGCTTATGATAAATACGATAATTACGACGCCATTGAAGTACCATTTACTGATGCCATACCAAATGATTACAAAGGTGTGATGGGTGTGCCGATTAGTTTTCTTAATAAATATAATCCTGACCAGTTTGAAATTGTAAAATTTAGACATGGTGATGACGAAAAAGATTTGAGATTGAAAGATGGAACGTGCCCGTATTTTCGAATACTTATAAGACACAAGAAAAAATAATATGAAAACAACGCTCAAAATTAACATAACTGTTAAAGATATTTGCGAAGGGTTCGTCTATAACGAACTTGAAGGCAAGGGTTTATTTGGCTTGTCCGGCAAATTAACCATTCAGCCAGAGTATCAGCGAAATTATATTTATGCCTCTGACGGCGGAAAAAAAGAAATCGCCGTTATCGAATCGGTGCTCAAAGGTTATCCGATTGGCTTAATTTATTTTAATAAGGTTGCCGAAGACAAGTTTGAAGTGTTAGACGGCCAACAGCGTATCACTAGTCTCGGACGATTTATTGCTGATAAATTTGCTATCAAAGATGAAAATGGGATGCAATATTTTAGTGGTATGGCAAAGGATAAAAAAACTAAAATATTGGAAACAAAATTACTTATTTACGAATGCGAAGGCACGGAAAGCGAAATTAAAGAGTGGTTTAAAACTATAAATATTGTTGGCGTTCCTTTGAATAATCAAGAATTGCTGAACGCTGTTTATTCGGGTCCGTTTGTTACTCTTGCCAAGGCCGAGTTTAGCAACAGCCAAAATGCCAACATCCAAAAATGGAGTGCATATATAAAGGGTAATGCCAACAGACAAGATTTTTTGGAACGCGCGCTTGATTGGGTAAGTCAAGGAAATATCGGCGACTATATGAGCCGCCATCGCTATGACAATAACATTAAAGAGCTAAAAACCTATTTTAATAGTGTTATTGATTGGGTTTCTAGTGTATTTATTGATGTGGAAGATGAAATGCGCGGACTTGAATGGGGACGGCTCTACGAAACATATCACAAAAAATCCTATGACCCAAAGAAAGTATCGGCTGAAGTATGCAAACTCTACGCCGATCTGTATATAAAAAATCGCAAAGGCATTTTTGAGTATGTCCTCGGTGGTTTAGTTGATACAAAATTGCTTGAAGTCCGAGTTTTTGACGAAGTAACCAAAAAAGCGGTTTATACAACACAAACCACTAAAGCAGATAAAAATGGCGAATCAAATTGTCCGCTTTGTGCTCTTGGACACGACGCTAATAAAAGTAAAATTTGGAGTTTTGATGAAATGGACGCTGACCATGTTTCGGCTTGGAGCAAGGGTGGTAAAAGCGATATTAAAAACTGCCAAATGTTGTGTAAAACCCACAATCGGGCAAAAGGCAATCGGTAAACAAGACAACCGGACTAAATCTATAAGATAAGTTATGAAACTAAAAAAATTCAAAATTAAAAACTACAAGTCAATCGTTGATAGTGGTGATTGTTATTTAACCGATACAATTACTATCCTTGCCGGAAAAAATGAGTCCGGCAAAACTTCAATTCTTGAGGCGTTGCAAGATTTTGACACGGACGAAAAGATACGAAAAAGTGCAAAACCGATAAAGTCACTTGAGGGGGAGCCGGAAATTTCAATAACTTTCGTAGTTGAAAAAGACACTCTAAAGCAGATTTTGGAAGAAATAAAAAGTCCAATCAAGGCAACGGTAGATGTTGAGCTAGAAATAATCAAAACATTCCCCGATAAATATACTTTCGGCAAGGCAACTCTTGCGAATGATATTTTTGGTGGCAAGGAGATTGAGAAAATTCAAAAATCAATCAAGGATAAGTGGGAAAAAATAAAAGTTATACGCAGTAAATATGAAGCGTTGGCTGGTGACTTGTTTGATTTTGAATTTTCCAATTTTGAAAACGATAAAACACTTTTTACTAATTTTACAACAGCAACAACACCGAATCTTGCCCAAATTGCAGATGAGAAAGAACGTGAACAATTTTCAAAGTTGATTAAAGAAATACAATTCGATATAAATAATTTTACAAATCTCCTTGCCACAGAAACCAAATTATTGGAAGCCCTGAAACAACAGATACCAAATTTTATACTTTTTAATTCTTTTGAAGATATTTTCCCTAACAAAATACCTGTTGCAGAATTAGAGGAAAACGAATGGATACAGAATTTATCTGTGATTAGTGATTTGAAAATTGACATAATCAAAAGCGCGGACGATCGAGACAAAGAAAAACATAAGGATGACATAAACATAAAACTGAACGATAATTATAAAATATTTTGGACGCAAGAAGACATAAAATTGAGTATAAGTTGGGATAAGGAATACCTATATTTTTGGGTAAAAGAAGGAGGTTATTCTTATGAACCAAATTTGCGAAGCAAAGGGTGGCAGTGGCACCTTGCTTTTTACATAAAGGTTTCGGCACGAGCAAGTGAAAATGTACCGAATATTATTTTAATTGATGAGCCAGGACTATTTCTTCACGCAACAGCGCAAGAGGATATTTTAAGAAAATTAGAAGATTCGGCAAAAGAAGTTCAACTTATTTTTTCCACCCATTCGCCATATCTTTTAGAAGCCGACAAACTTAATCGGGTTAGGTTGATTCACCGCACAAACGAAGATGGTACACAAATTGAAAATAAGGTTCATGCATTGGCTGACAAAGAAACCCTAACGCCGATTTTGACCACGATCGGTCTTGGATTGAACGCTGGAATTTCTGCTTTGGACAAGAAAAACAATGTAATCGTTGAGGGTCCGTCCGATGTATTTTATCTCAATGCTTTTAAGAAAATATTGAACAAAGATAGCGTGAACTTTATTTTTGGCGGAGGAGCCGGAAATATGCCGTTTGTCGGCACAATTTTGCACGGCTGGGGCGGAAAAGTTGTTTATCTTTACGACAACGATAAAGGCAAAAGAGATGGCGAGGAAAACTTGAAAGGTAATTGGTTAGTATCAAAAGATTTAATACTTTCGGTTTTAGGAACAGCAGGAAGTATTGAAGATGTTTTTTCGCTATCTGATTTTAAGCAGTATATTTTGAATGATGCGAGCAAGGCATATACCGAAACAAACTCAGAACATGTGAAGAAAGCAAAATTGGATAAGGTTTTGCTTGCAAAGAAATTTTTGGAAACTTGCCAAAATGAAATTTCAATCAGCTTGGATAAAACGACGATGAATAATATCAGCAAACTGATTGAAAATATAGAAAGCAAGTTTTAAGTCCGCCGAAAAAATTGCCGTCGGGAGCGAAGGTGTGGTGGTTAGAACACACCCTTAGAGTTTTTGAAAAGCAAAGTAAAGTTGATTTAACAAAACCTTGCCCAAATACCAAGCATTACTAAAACATTGTCTAATTTAATTAACAAATGGATTAAGAAAATCAATGTGATGAAGTAGAATTTGAAGACGGAACAAAAATTAATACAAAAGAT
>CAZFCX010000069.1:0-4827 GCA_964517825.1 uncultured Bdellovibrionales bacterium | reverse complement strand
CGCCCTCGCTTTTCCGCCGCCGCCGAATTTCGTGCCAGTGAAACTGGCGCGCCGCCAAAATCAATTATTTAACTTTGTCGCAAAATCGCCAAAATTGTCAAACCAATATTTTCGATAATTCTCAAGTGTTTCAGCTATTCCTCTTTTCGGCTTCAAAAGTAATTTTGTTTTTATATTAAAGCCGTTGAATGGATATGCTCTGCTTTCTTTTCTTTCTTTAGTTTCAAATATGCGCGAATAGCCATCAATTTTTCTATACCCGTCTGCGTGTTCTGTTCCTTTTGGATCTACAAACAAAATTACATATTCATTTCCTTTCTGCATCCAAAAAATAAAGTCCGGCTTAAATCTAGCCATATTATTTTCTTTTGGATTGTAATACGGAATATGTACCTCGTCTAAAGTTTGGTCAAGTTTGGAAAACATCCACCAATCAAATTGTTTAAAAACATTGTTTTCATTTTGTAAGTACTCCTCAAGCTGTTCGATAAATTTGACTTCGCTAGGAACATCAATAATGTGGTTTAAATAATCAACTTTTTCATTTTCAGAAACGATAAGCGGAATATAATAATGATTTTGAATATACTTTATTTTTAACTTCTTTCCTTTATATTCAAAATTTTGCGCTTCAAATAAGCTCATTTGTTTTCGCGCAAATTCTTCTCTTGGCATTTTTCCATATTGTTTATCAAGTTCTTTTTGTTTTTCCGGATATTGCTTGATTTCTTCAATCTTTTTCTTTATCTGTTCAAATTTTTCGCCATCGCTAAACTTGATTCTCTTGAAGTGGACAATCTCATTCTCTAGTTTTTTAAACTTATCAAATTCTTTATCTCTAACACTAAAATAATTTAAGATTCTATCCACTAACAAATCCGGCTCTGAAATTGTCCTTACTTCTTCAAAGTCAAAATATTGGTCTGGGGTTCCAAAACTTTCGTTTGCTTTCTCAACCACCCTGACATCGCATTCATATTTTGTTAATGCGATTTTTGGGCCGAGATAATTAAACATTGATTTGGCTAAATCAAAATCGTCCCTATTGATTCCATATTTTTGAGGTTCTTTTTCTTCCGCAAATATTTTGTCTGATTCTTTATATATCGGAATAAGCAATAATCGCTTTTCAGCGTCTTTGTTGATAACAAACTCTTGTCCTAAGTCCTTTTCTTGCTTTTCTTCTTTGAGCGCTTTGATAATCTCCTTGAGATTTTCTGCATTTGTTCCAAATACAAATAAACTTTCAAGCGGTAAAATATTTTTTCTTACTTTATTAAACAATTCTTCTTTTATCTCTTTCGCATTGTATAAATTCAAAATCCTTTTCCGCTTGTTTTTTTGCGGTTCAATCCTGACACCTCGTCCGACAGATTGCAAAACAAACTTTTTAGCATCGCTTCCCACGCCGATATTCATAAACAAGATAATGTTTGGGCGGTTAGAATCCCAACCCTCATAAAAAGCGCGAGAACCCATTAAAATGTTTATTTCCGAATCGTCGCGATTGATTTTCTTAAAAATACTTTCATTTTCAAAACTTTCAATAATTTCATAACCCTCGAGCTTTTCCTTTAGCCAGCCAGAAATATCGCCAATTTTAATAAGTCCAAAAGGTTTTTCTGAAGTTTGTAATTTGAAAATAATCTCATTTTTATTGCCCGGAATTTTCAAGACCTCAATTTTACCAGATGATTTAGCATTAAAAACTTGTCTTAAAATGTCGTTATATTCTATTTTTTCAAGCAATTTCTTATCAACCAAAACATTTATATTTTCAAACTCATACTTGGGATTATTTTCAAAATCTTCTATCAATTCCTTTCTAGCTTTTTTAAGGAGTTCTGCGCTTATTTCATTTTTTGCCACCTTTTCCAGCTCTGAAAAAAATAATTTTAAGTCGGCTTCTTTTGTATCAACTGAATTGACAAGCGTCAAAAGTAGCGGGCGATGGTAAAGTGTTTTATCTTCTTTTCTGACTTTTTCAAAATATTTATTTATATATGTTTGCAAAATAAGTGTTTTTAAAACAATTTTTTGTTTTTCGATAGGGGCAAAATCTGTTTTATTTCTAAAACCTTCAACATTTGTTTGAGATACATAAATATGCTTTCCGTAACCTTCCTCAATAAATTTAGAGAGGTTGAAATTAAATGCACAGGTTGCGTAATCTCGCGGATCGGTAAATGTCGCAGAAAAATTAAAAAGAAAACCATTTCTTGAAAGTATTGAATATAAAACTTGTCTTTTGCTGTCTTCTTTGTCGCCTTTGTGAGCTTCGTCTAAAAGAATGTACCACTTACCGCTATTGTCATAATTTTTGAAATTAACTATTTTTTCCTTGTGTTCATCGGAAATCAGATCAGAACGATAATAAAAAACGGTAATTTCATTTTTTGCAAACGGCAAAGAGTTCTCTCGCTTTACGCTTTCATAATCTTTCAAGCTTTTTAAGTTTATTTTCGTCTCAAAATTAAAACTATTAAACTCATTGACATGATTTTTAAACTGCTCTAAAAGGTCATCTCTATGAGCCAAAAAAAGAATGTCGTTTTTCGGTATTTCTTTTCTTTGAATAAGCTGTCCGAGCAAATCAATCAACTTTACGATAATCAGGGTTTTTCCCGAACCGGTCGCCATCCAAAAACTCATCCGATTGATAAAATGCGCGAAGGCAATTTTTTCATTTGTAATCGGATAATCTATATCAAATTCCAAAAGATGCCCGGCAGATTTTCTTTCTCGGGTTAAATCATAGTCAAAATTTGCATCAAAACCATTAGCTTGATATTGCTCAAAAAATTGTTTTTTATCGCTTTTTTTCTCTTTATAAAACAACCAAAGTGCTTTCAGTGCGTTCTGTAAACCTTGCTTTTGAAAATCAAATAGTGTTTTGTCGGAAGAAAATCTGCCAAAATCAAAATCCTGCCATTTTGCCGGCAAGTTATCAAAAGAAAAGTCATCGACAATTGATTGCAAATAGGTCTTCATATTATTCCCACCAGATTAAAGGCTTGATAAGTTTATAGTCCAATTCTTTTGTGTTTATTTTACTTCCGTCGGTAAATTCTATCTCGCTGTCTTTTATGGACTTAATCCATTTTCCGGTTAGGTTTGATAGCGTTTCTGCAATATCAATATCGGGATAAAGCGTGTTTAAATCTACCTTCACTTTTTTATTCTTATAATCTATTTCCAAAGCTGAAAGCATTTTTTCATCTTTCATAAAGACATAATCCTGATACGCTTTGTCGCTTGTCTTATTAAACAAATCGCCAGCGCCATATTTACAATTTTTTAGCGCATCCTCGTACTGTTCAAGTTCATAATACTTGAAAAATCCACCACCATCCCAATTAACATCCTTACTCAAGTGTGGCCTTCTTTCCATATCAGGTAATGAAATATTTTTATCACCAAACAATACCCACTTCATTCGTCCCTTAACTCCTAACTTTTTACCACCTTCTGTCTCATACATTTCATTAAAATGATCTCCCATTTCTACTCCAATCCATTTTCTATTTAATTTATGCGCTACCGCAGTTGTTGTGCCAATTCCTAAAAAGTAATCCATAATTATTCCTTTTGCTTCCGACGAGGACTGTATTATGCGCCTCAACAAATTTTCAGGCTTTTGCGAAGAAGTGAAACTAAAACTTTCGCTAACCCTCATTTCTGATTGAGTAAAGGAAAAAATATCATTCCATATATCACCAACTGGAAATATTTTTTCGTTTATTTCTACGTCGCTTAATCCAAAAACATCATTATTCCATTTCTCAATTTTAAACTTGAAGTCCGTAATTTTTTTAGGGGATGTTATTCTTGGAAACGCTATTAAATCAAGCCAACTTATACCAAGTTCCGTTGTATTTCTATTGGGCTTCCACAATTTTCTAAATAAATATTCGTTATTTCTACAATAAAATAATGTTTGGTGCTTTAACTGAAAGTTGTCGCCGAAACTCTTGTATCCAAACAAATCTGCCTCAACATCTTTTGTGGCATTCGTGTCAAAGATTATTTCACTGATCTGTGAAAACTTGTCTTTAATAAGTTCTTTGCCAAAAACATTTGCGTTATCATCAAGATGAAGCCAGAAACTTCCATCTTTCTTTAATAGACTAATCCCTAGATTTATTCTGTCTTTCATTAAACTCAGCCAACTTGAATCCTGAAATCGATCTACATACGGAAAATCTTCACCCGTATTAAACGGCGGATCAATATAAATCGTTTGTACTTCTTCCTTGAATTTGGGCGATATTGTATTTAACGCCTGATAATTTTCGCTTTTTATCAGCCAGCCGTCTAACTGATTGTCTAAATCATCAAACAAAGACAAAATTTCAATTTCTAAATCCTTAAAATACTTTGTGTCTACCGGTAAATGCTCATATTTTTTATCTTCAACATCTTTTATCTTGAATTTACTATCAACAATATTGAGTTCCTGCCATTCCTTTATTTGATCTTTAAATCCGGAATGTTTTAGTATTTTTTCAACTATTTTTTTATCTGTGATTCTATCCAGCGTAATCACATAATTGCTTTTGCGCGCGAATTTTGGTTTATTCCAAACTTTCACTAACTCGTCTTCAAATTGAGAAATAAAATCGATTACTTTGAAGGCGATACTTTTTAAAATCTGTAATTGATTAACCCTATCCCCAGACCATTCCTTAGCTCCTTCCCAGAAATACTGATAGCTCCAAAGTTTAAATTGTTCCTGCAAAAATGCGTTCGCATTTTTATTGATAAAGAAATCCACTTCGCTTTGTTTTTCAAAAATACGAAAAGCTTTTTCAAGTAATTCTTCCGTAA
>CAZFCX010000068.1:0-5031 GCA_964517825.1 uncultured Bdellovibrionales bacterium | reverse complement strand
ATTAACTTTTCTTTCTAGGATAAGAAAAGTTACAAAAGAAAGTCGCGCCTGATGAAGATACTGTGGCAAGCGCTTCGCTCTTTGCTAAAATTTCTGGCGGATTACCGCGGAGAAATTTTTTAACGCTCATCACTCGCGATTTACCTACGTACTTCATATGGCGCAGGTAAAATGCAGATTCAAAAATGCAATTCAGAATTTAAGTTAATTAAATTTTGAACAGTACTTTTGAAAAAATCAATAAAAATAAAACGCGTTCCTTGCGGTAACGCGTTTAGTGCTCCAATTATGGAAGAGGCTATGGATTCACTTCTATAAAACTTCAAGAAGTGCCTCCATAAATAAATCGAGACGAACACAGCCACCAAGTGTTTTTCTTCCATGGAAGAAAGTCTTGCCATAACCCGGCAGAATAGGTTCGCCAGCGGAGAGATGAACAGAATGATATTTTTCTTCAAGTCTTTGCATCTGTTCATCTGAAAGATACTTAGTTAATACTTCGGAAAATTTTTCTTCTATGGCTCCTCCACAATTAAGACACTTAACTTCTTTAAAATTAATGCCTAATTCTGCAATCATTTTTGCAAATGTTTTTAAGTTCATTTTAGCAAGCTCCTTTTTCAAAGAATTTTGTTGACTTTATTGTCAACCCTCAATTATACTCCAAAACAAGCGAAAAGTCAAGACCCGAGTTCTGATTAGTGAATTTTGCCTAAAATAAGCCTAAAGTAGTTCCTAAAGTTATAAAGTTCATAAAGTTTATAAAGTAAAATTCGTAAACTTTTAAATTCTATAATTAATTGATAATTGGCTAAAAAGCTAAGAAGCTAAAGCCTAAAAAGCTAAAATTATGAATAATAAAGGTAAGATATCGCAGATCATCGGTCCGGTAGTGGATGTGGAATTTTCGGAAAAATTGCCGGAAATTTACAATGCACTGGAAATCGTGCTGCCCTTCGACAAAGCTCAGGGTAACAATCAACAAAAGTTGATTGTTGAAGTTGCTCAGCATCTGGGCGGCAACAAAGTTCGCGCGGTGGCTATGGGCGCTACTGACGGACTTCGTCGCGGCATGGAAGCTCAAGACACGGGCGCGCCAATCAATGTGCCGGTAGGGCAAGAAACATTGGGCAGGATGTTTAATCTGCTCGGTGAAGCGATTGACGGAAAGGAAAACGTTAAGGCTAAAAAAACATTGCCGATTCACAGAAGTGCTCCGAAATTTTCCGAGCAATCAACTGAAGCGCAGATTTTTGAAACCGGAATCAAAGTCATCGATCTTATTTGTCCGTTTGTGAAAGGCGGAAAGGTCGGTTTGTTCGGAGGCGCAGGCGTAGGCAAGACCGTGGTGATTCAAGAACTTATTAGAAATATCGCGCAGGAACACGGCGGCTTTTCGGTTTTTGCTGGAGTCGGTGAAAGAACGCGCGAAGGCAATGATCTTTTCAAGGAAATGAATGATTCAGGCGTAATCGACAAAACTACTTTGGTTTTCGGACAAATGAATGAACCACCGGGAGCCCGCCAGCGCGTGGCGCTTTCAGCTCTCACAATGGCTGAATATTTCCGCGATCAGGAAAACAAAGATGTGCTTTTGTTTATAGACAATATTTTCCGTTTCACACAGGCCGGATCAGAAGTGTCAGCGCTTTTGGGACGCATTCCGTCAGCTGTTGGCTATCAACCGACTTTGGCCGAAGAAATGGGAAAACTGCAGGAAAGAATCACTTCGACCAAAAACGGATCAATCACTTCCGTACAAGCCGTGTATGTGCCGGCAGACGATCTTACTGATCCGGCGCCAGCCACAACTTTCGGACATTTGGATTCAACCGTGGTACTTTCTCGCGGACTTACTGAACTTGGAATTTACCCGGCGGTTGATCCTTTGGATTCCAGCTCGACAATTCTGGATCCGAATATTGTCGGACAGGAGCATTATGAAGTGGCGCGCGGCGTGCAGAGAGTTTTGCAGCGGTATAAGGATTTACAGGACATCATTGCGATTTTGGGAATGGAGGAACTTTCCGATGAAGACAAAGTCACGGTGGCGCGCGCCCGCAAAATCCAGAAATTTTTGTCGCAGCCTTTCTTTGTGGCCGAAGTCTTCACTGGACAGCCTGGAAAATATGTAAAACTTTCCGACACCATCAAGGGATTCAAGATGATTTTGAACGGAGAATTGGATGAAGTGGCGGAACAGGAGTTTTATATGAAAGGCGATATTAGCGAAATCAAAAAATAAATTTTTTGATTTCGCAATTTCTAAGTCGTAATTTCTAATTTCTAAACAATTTCCAATGATTAAATGACTAAATTTTTAAGCAATTTATAAATTGAAAAATTAAATAATTGTTTGAAAATTGAAAATTGAAAATTGAAAATTAGGAATAGTTTATGTCTCAAAAAATTAATTTCAAAATCGTGACTCCTGAACGCACTGTGTATGATGCGGAAGTTGATCAAGCGACGCTGCCGGTGGCTGATGGAGAAGTGACAATTCTGCCAAATCACCGCAGTTATATCGCCTCTCTTAAACCTGGAGAAATCAGACTAAAAATGGGAGAAAAGGAAAAATTGCTGGCGACTTCCGGAGGCTTTATTGAATTTAATAAAAACACACTTATCGTTTTGGCTGATACCGCTGAACGGGCTTCTGAAATAGATCTGAAGCGAGCTGAAGAAACAGCCAGGCAAAGAGCGGAAGAACTCAAAAAAGAAAAAATCACCATGAATGAAATGGAGTATGCCAAGGTGGCGGCGGCGATTGAAAAAGAATGGGCGCGGGTCAGAGTGGCTAAGAAGCACCACAGCAAACATGGAATAAAAATTGATTAAAAATTATATAAAAATATGAAAACATCATTTAAATTTAAAGACGTTCACTCTTGTGAGGCGGTAGTATTAACCTGCATCGATTTCCGTTTTTGGAATGAAACTGTGGAATTTGTGGAAAAAGAATTGATGATAAAAAGTTTTGATTTTCCATCATTGCCCGGTTCTGCAAAAGCTATCAATGAAAGCCAGGATGAAACATTTGTTTTCGGATGCATAGACGTTCCCGTTAAGCTGCACCACGCCAAAAAAATTGTCATTGTCAACCATCAGGATTGCGGCGCTTACGGCGGATCAGCAAAATGGAGTGGCGACGGCGAAGCCGAACAAAAATTTCATGCGGAAGAACTTCAAAAAGCCAAAGAGAAAATTTCAGCCAGACATCCAGACAAAGAAATTATTTTGATTTACGCAAGACTGGATGAAGAAAGAAAAAATATTGAATTTGAATTGGTCTGATTTTTGCCGGCATTTTTCAACAGCCTATTCGCCGGATTTTTGTTTTTTGCAAAAGCGTGTTATAATTTCAGAAACAAAATTAAAATTAAAATTAAAAAATATGTTAAAAACAAAAATAAACCTGCTTGAAAAAATATCCGCCAATAAAATGGCAATTGCACTGAGTGTTGCCTTTCTTTTAATCGCAATATTGGCAGCTGGAGTTTTGTCGGCGCATTATAAAATAGAAAAAATGCAAAAAATATTCTATTCCAATGCTGATACGTATGGCAAAATTTCAAATTTTCAAAAAGCTGGCTTGGAAAAATCTTCTGCACCGGAAAATGCGAAAAATGTCCAGCCCAAAAAAAATCACAGAATATTTTCCGGGCTTGCGAGCGGATTAGCATCCAGCGGATATTCCGGACAGAGCATGCGGGATAATATTTGGCTAATTTTAGGTATCAAGTCAATTTTTCTGATAACTTTGCTGGCTATTTTGTTTGTCCTTATCAAAAGGTCAATTAAAAATTTGCGTAATAAAAAAAATAAAACCTCAATCCATACAGTCAGGCAGGCTACAAAGATTAGGCCAAGGGTAATAAAGAAAGCAAAAAGGAAATAAAATAAATTTTAAAAATCCCGCTAATAATAGCGGGATTTTTTTGTGTGCCCGAAGAGAGACTCGAACTCTCATGGCTTGCGCCACACGATTTTGAGTCGTGCGTGTATACCAATTTCACCACTCGGGCTTGTGTCTATCAGCTTGTTTGAGTCGCAACAGCTTCTTAATAATAGATATTTGAAAGTCGTTTGTCAATGTGCTAGAATACTAGCATGGCAAAGATAATTTCGCTTATAAACCAAAAAGGAGGTGTCGGCAAGACTACGACTGCAATCAATATTGCGACTTATTTGGCAAATGCCGGAAAGCTGGTGCTTTTGGTTGATCTGGATCCGCAAGGCAACGCTTCATCGGGATTGGGAGTTGATGTGCGCAATTTGGAAAAAGGCATCTATCATGCTTTGATTGGCAATGAACATCCTCGCAATTTGATTATGCGCCTGGAAGATTCCGGCCATGATCTTCTGCCGTCTTCACAGGATCTGGCCGGTGCCGGAGTGGAAATGGTGCATTTTGATAACCGGGAATTCAAATTATATGATGTGCTTCGGCAAATCAGGACGGATTATGATTATATTATCATAGACAGTCCGCCAAGTTTGGGACTCCTGACAATCAACGGGCTGGTGGCCAGCGACGAGGTTTTAATTCCGGTGCAAACAGAATATTATGCCTTGGAGGGCTTGAGCCAATTGCTTCAAACGATTGAACTGGTGCAAAAACATCTGCAACCCAATTTGAAAATTATGGGCGCCGTGCTTACGATGTATGACAAACGCAATCGTCTGGCGCGGCAGGTGGTCAAGGAAATGCGCAATCATTTTCCAGGGCATGTTTTTGAAAGTGTGATTCCAAGAAGCGTCAGGCTGGCGGAAGCGCCGAGTTTCGGAAAATCAATTTTAAATTTCGACAGCCTTTCAAAAGGAGCTAGGTCCTATAAAAATCTAGTCAGGGAAATTTTGGAAAAACATGAAAGCGAGAAGAGAAAATTCAGTGTCTAGTCCCCACTAACTTACTAATCTTATACGAATATACCAATAAAAAATCAAAATTAGTACATTAGTAAGCAATTCGTAATTTAGTTGGTTAATGAAAAAAACAGACATAACTCATAATATAAATTTTTATGGCTC
>CAZFCX010000067.1:0-5273 GCA_964517825.1 uncultured Bdellovibrionales bacterium | reverse complement strand
TTTAGCGAGTGAGCGAGCAGTGTGTCGCCGCGCGAGCACGTGCGAGAGTTCTTTTTGTTACTTTTTCTTGCGGAAAGAAAAAGTAAGTATAAAATTATTTTCTAGAAAGAAAAGTTAATTCTAATATTTGCAGAAAAAGAAAGGTGGAAAATAAAGCTTATAGAAATAAGATTTATCTATCTTATTTCACCTGCAATTTTCTAAGCTGCGAAATTTCATCGCGAATAATCGCTGCACGTTCGAATTGAAGTGCGCGAGAAGCGTCTTTCATTTCTTTTTCTTTTTGCTTAATATAGCCAGCCATATCTTCCAGAGATTCCAGCTTTGTATAATCCGGCGCCGGCGTTGGATTGATTTCGTGATCCACGATTGATTTGATTTTTTTCTTGATTGTAGCCGGCGTAATATGATGCTTTTGATTATACTGCGCCTGCAGTTTTCTTCGCCGATTAGTTTCGTCAATTGCCCGCTGCATCGAACCGGTCACTTTGTCAGCATACATGATCACGTGACCCCTCACGTTCCTGGCAGCCCGTCCGATTGTTTGAATGAGCGAAGTTTCGCTGCGCAAAAACCCTTCTTTGTCAGCATCCAAAACCGCCACCAGCGAAACTTCCGGCAAGTCCAAACCTTCGCGCAAAAGATTAACGCCCACCAAAACATCGAACTGCCCGCGCCGGAGGCCTTCCAAAATGCGGATGCGATCTAAAGTTTCCACATCGGAGTGCAAATATTCAGTTTTAATTTTATTTTCCTTGAGAAAATCCGAAAGATCTTCCGCCATTTTTTTGGTCAGAGTAGTAATCAGCACTCTTTCTTTTTTAGCCACCACTTTTTCTATTTCCGAAAGCACATCTTTTACTTGCCCTTTGGCTGACTTAACAACCAGCTCCGGATCCAGCAAGCCTGTCGGACGAATGATTTGTTCAATGATATTTGTTGAGTTTTTCTTTTCATAAGCTGCCGGCGTTGCCGAAGTGAAAATCAGTTGCTGAATGTGCTTCTCAAATTCCGCGAATTTGAGCGGGCGATTGTCAAAAGCGCTTGGCAATCTGAATCCATTCTCTACCAATGATTCTTTACGCGCTCGGTCGCCGTTATACATTGCGTTGAGTTGCGGCACAGTCACATGTGATTCATCAATTACCAACAAATAATTTTCAGGAAAATAATCCATAAGAGTATAGGGCATTTCGCCGCTTTTCCGTTCAGTCAAATAGCGGGAATAGTTTTCAATCCCGTTGCAATAGCCGATTTCGCGCATCATTTCCAAATCCTGTTTGGTTCTCCTTTCCAATCTTTCCGCTTCCAAAAGTTTATTATTCTCCCGCAAATATTGAACCTGTTCCCGCATTTCTTTTTCAATATTTTCCAGCGCTTCCTGCATGATCGGCTCGGGCACCACAAAATGTTTGGCCGGATAGATTAGGGTTTTTTGAAGATTTCCCAATTTTTCACCAGTCAAAAAATCATATTCTTGAATGCGTTCAACTTTCCCATTTTTTATTTCAATTCTAGTCACTATTTCTCTTCCGGTCGGCATGATTTCAAACGTGTCACCGGTCACCCGGAATTTTCCGCGGCTCAAAATGTCGCTCCGCAAAAATTGCAAATCAATGAGTTCTTTTATTTTCTCCGCCCGATCAAATTTTTCGCCAACTTTCACTTCAAAACTGATATCGCGATAATATTCCGGCGAACCCAAACCGTAGATACATGAGACTGAAGCAACAATGATCACATCTTCCCTGGAAAGAAGTGCGCTGGTTGCGCTATGGCGCAAGCGATCAATTTCATCATTGATTTGCGCTTCCTTCTCTATATATGTATCCGATGCGGCCAAGTAGGCTTCCGGCTGATAGTAATCGTAATAGGAAACAAAATATTCCACGGCGTTCTTGGGAAAAAAGGTTCGTAGCTCTTGAACCAATTGCGCCGCCAAAGTTTTGTTGGGCGCAATTACCAGCGTCGGCTTTTGCACTTTTTCAATCACATTGGCAATTGTGAAGGTTTTGCCCGACCCCGTCACGCCCAAAAGCGTCTGGAATTTCTGCCCAGCTTTTATTCCCGCCACCAATTTTTTAATCGCCTCTGGCTGATCTCCGCTAGGCTTAAATTTGCTGTTTAATTTAAACTTCATTACGTTTCATACTTTATACATACTACATAATACATGATACTGCATGCCATAGTTTTGTCCATTAATATAACTATAAAACAATTCCTATTGACATATTCTTTAAATATTCTATTATTATAAATGCGTGTTGAGTGCCCAATCCTTAAAAAGTGGACAGGGGCCTGCCTATCTAGGACGCACGCAATTTTACAGGCACCCCCGTGTGCCTAGGCGTAGTAAAAACGCCGCAATTTTCAGGCTTGGCGGCGGGGACAATATAAATCCATGTGTTCTATATTGTGCTCGCTGCCCTGTCCCCCTCTTGCAACGCTCAAGAGGTTTTTTATTTTATAAAAAGTGCCATTTTGGTACGGGGTTGCCAAAATACAAAAGCTCTGCTATACTCTTTATACAACCTAGAAAGTCCAAATTTAGCCCGCTTTAAAGCATACTTTAGAGATAGGCTAAATATCCCTACACTTTAGGAATGGATTTTCGAGTGTAGTTTTTTTATTCAACAGTTCACGAGTTCACGAGTTCACGAGTTTGAAAAAACGCGTTAGCCCGTTAACCCGTTAACAAATAATAATACGTATATGCAATACGAACTGTTCTATCTTGTAGGTGAACGCCAGGAAGCTAATTTGGAAACAATCAGAGAAAGCGTAAAATCTCTTTTGATTTCTTACGGAACGACTTTGGTCGAGCCGGAACTTTCTGAGAAAAGAAAACTTTCCTACGAAATTAAACATCAGAGAAAAGGGATCTACGTAACCCGCCGTTTTGAATTTCCGGAAGCCGACGATTTGGAAAACCAAAAAGAGTCTGCTCTCAAGGAAATAACCAAGAAGCTGAATCTTGACAACAACATTCTTAGGTTCATGATTGTCAAAACAGATGATCTTCCCGAATTAGACGCGAAAGAAAAAAGAAAAGCGCGTGAAATGGAGACACAAAAACAAAACAATCAAAAGCCGCAGCGTCCTGTTGAAAAAAGACCGGCCTATCAGCCGCCAAAAAAACAGGAACAGCCAAAACCGGCAGCCCAAAAAACGGAGGAAACAAAAGAAGGAATAAAAGACATCGACAAACAACTGGATAAATTGTTAGATATATAAACTTGCGAATATTCGCGAATAAGATATTCGAATTAATTCGAATCCAAATTCGCAACTATTCGCACAAAATCTTATGAATCTCAACAAAGTTCAACTCATTGGCCGCCTTACCCGCGACCCGGAAGTCAGAACAACTCCTTCCGGCCAGACTGTAGTTACTGTTAGCTTGGCCACCAACCGTACCTGGAATGATAAAAGCGGACAAAAACAGGAAAAATCGGAATTCCACAATATCGTTGCTTGGGGACGCCTGGCTGAAATTATTGGGCAATACATGTCCAAGGGACAGGAAGCTTATTTTGAAGGCCGAATAGAAACCCGTTCTTATGATGCCAAAGACGGCACCAAGCGCTATGTAACTGAAGTAATTGCGGAAAATATGCAGATGGGTTCCCGTCCGCAAGGCTCTGGAAGCTATAATCGCCCTGCCGCAGCAGCAGCCGCTGGAGCTGTAGCCGGTGGAGCAGCCGTAGCTGCCAGTCAGAATGCTCCGATTGCCGAAGAAATTCCCACCATCAATCTTGATGATGAAAAAGACGAAGTAAAAATTGAAGACGTTCCTTTTTAAATTTATTTTCAATAAATTTAAAAAGAATTAAAAATTTTGAAGTCAGAATTTCGAATTAAAATCCAATGACTTAATGTTTCAAACATTAATAATTGAGAAATTAAAAATTGATTCAAAATTAAAAATTTAAAATTATTTATTATATATTTATGGAAAGAAAACAATGCTATTTTTGTGAACAGAAAATGGATAAGATAGATTACAAAGATGCCTATCTGATCCGCCGTTTTATGAACTCACAAGGAAAAATTTATCCGCCCAAACGCCACGGCATCTGCACTAAACACCAAAGAATTTTAGCACAGGCCATCAAGCGCGCCCGCGTTATGGCTTTAGCGCCGTTTGTAGTTAAATAATCGTCAAAACGTCTTAACGTCGAACGTCAGAACGCATTTTTGAATTAGCGTTTTAACGTGTGACGTTTTGACGTGTAACTTTTTATGTTAGGAATAACGGAAATTAAATCTGGCAAAAATATCCTTTGGGAAGCTGCTCCCTATGTGGTTATGTATGCCGAACATTCCAAAACCGGCCGTGCCGGCGCAGTGCTCCGGACTAAACTCAAAAATCTTCTCACTGGAAACGTTTTGGAAAAAACTTTCAACGGTTCAGACAAAGTTGAAGAAGCCGATATGTCCAAAACCAAAGCGCAATATCTTTATCCGGAACATGACGGATTTGTTTTTATGGACACAACTTCTTACGATCAATTTTCCCTTCCAAAGGATGTGGTCGGCGAAGCCAATTTATATTTACTGGAAGGCACCGAAGTCACAGTCCTCAATTTCAATGACACGCCGGTCAATATTGAACTTCCGATCAAGGTGACTTTGACAGTCGTTGAAGCTCCGCCAGGAATCAAGGGCGACACGGCCGGCACCGGCGGAAAAGTTGTGGTAATGGAAACCGGTCTCAAAGTTTCCGCTCCTCTCTTCATCAATGAAGGCGACAAACTTATCATCAACACTGAATCAGGCACCTACGTTTCCAGAGCCTAAAGAATATCTTCTATCTTTTTATATAAAATAAAAAACCGTTCATTCGGTTTTTTATTTTGTCTGTTTTTTTATAACAAGCTAAAAGCTAACAAAAAGCTAAAAGCTAACAAAGCTAATTAAGCTATTCTAGAACAGTCCCATTTGTCCAAAAAAAGTAAAGACCATCAAGGGGACTAGCGCTAACAACACAGCAAGATTAAATTCTTCTTGTTGGATGTCTTCCTGCTCTCTTTTAGCACAATGAGCGCATTTTTTTTGTCTCGTTTCCATGGTTTTTTGTTAATTTATTAATATATTAATATAAAAAACGGGTTTTTGGCACCCGTCTTTGTTCTAACGAACTTCGCCGAGGCAAGGCCCGTTTTTACTTCATGTATCAATTATACACCATCTGAAACAAAAAGTCAAACAATGGGGGCTCTATACTAAACAGTGTGGTGAATAACTAAAGAAGTGGTAGAATTTAAGCG
>CAZFCX010000066.1:0-5401 GCA_964517825.1 uncultured Bdellovibrionales bacterium | reverse complement strand
TCCTCCAAGATACCGCTATCTTGGAAAAACCGCCATATGTATGTGGACATTACCGCATCAATTTGACATTTTCACATTAAATAGTTGTAAAATAGAATTTCAACTTCTTAAAATTAAAAGTTATAATTTTTTCCTGCTTACGCTATTGGCACAATATTAACTTAGAGCTGAGTTAATTGAAGCTTGACAAAAAGCCAATTTTGGAGTATAATAGAAAGTTAGTTAATAATAAGAGGGTTTATTTTTAAGTATTTGAAAAATTGCCTGAAATAAGCCATTAGGTGTCCTTTAAAAACAAATCTTGCCGCAAAATTGTTTTTGCACTCCGCATAAAAAACAATTTTGTGGCAAGATTTAAAAATAAAAAAAGAAAGATGCCCATTGGGCGGGAGGATTATCATGAAAAAAACATTGATAGTGATGTTGGCAGTATTGGTATTGTTTTTTACTTCTAGCACTGCCATGGCACAGCCCAGATATCATGGCGGGCCCCATGGAGGTGGGAATGGTGCAGGTACTGCAATAGTCGCTCTTGTGATTTTTGCAGGAATCGCGATTGTAGCCGCCGTTGTGAATGAAATATTCAGAACGAAGGCTTATGCGCAACAAGCGGCTTATGCGCAACAAACGGCTCCAGCTGATCATATACACATTGGGGAATGCTTTCCTGATGGAAAGTATTTTCCGGATGATGTTGGTGTTTTCAATGAATATGGTCAAGAAGTTGGCTATATACCAGCGGAAACAACATTTCGGCCCGGGACATGTTTACAATAGTGCTGCCACCGTAAATTACCCCTCCACGGCAAAGCACTTGCGACGACCTTAGCAGAAATGCTGAGGGCGTCGCTTTTTTATTTCCAGACTAATTTACTACCCCGACTAATCTACTAATCTTGTACTAATGTACTAATGTTTCTGCATTATTAGTATATTTGTAAATGATTCGTACTTTCGTTGGGATTTTTCCTAAAAGCTAACAGCTAGAAACTATAAGCTGATTATACCTTTACACTTTCCCCTTTTCACTCTAAACTCTTTAATATGAACAAAAATACCTTTATCACAACATCATCCGTTCAAACCAAAAAACTTGGGTCGCTGCTGGCCAAGGAACTTCGCGGTTCCGAAATTATTTGTTTGTCCGGCGACCTAGGTGCTGGCAAAACCACTTTCACGCAAGGCCTACTCAAGAGATTAAAAGCCAAGGGTCCTTTTACTAGTCCGACATTTAACATTGTAAAAGAGTACGAAGTCAAAAATTGCAATGTCCATAAAAAAAATACAAAATGCAAGATACTAGATACTAGATACAAAATTTTTCATATTGATGCTTACCGCGTCAATTCAAAAGATATCCTTGATCTCGGCTTCAAAGACTTTGCCGGCCAGCAAAACTCTATTGTTATCATCGAATGGGCCGAAAGAATAAAAAAACTAATCCCTGCCAGCGCGCTCTGTATTAAATTCAAATGGCTGAGTAAAAAAGAAAGGAAAATAACTTTAGGAAAATAAAAACGGGCTAATTAAGCATCTTTTACTATTTGTTTTTATGCTTATTTAAGCCTTTTTTTACTATAAAACCAGACTTGACAAAAAAGCTTTTTCCTGCTAGTATACTTGTTCTTCTTTGACAACAAAAAATAAATCGAGAAAGGAAGTGATGCGCCATGATTAGGGATCCTGATTTTGAAAAATCTATTTCGGAGATGGTTTATCAGTTGGCTGGACCAGAGCTAGCTTCAAAAATTATTATTACACTTATTGATAATGTTGCTTGCCTGGGATCCTTTGAGGTTAATCCAGAACTGGGAAAAGGCATTATTTTGGTTAATGTTAAAGCCAAGGAAATGCTTCTGCCTGAAGAAGGAAGAAAGATTGTGTACGCAATGTTAGCGCATGAAGTTGCGCATATCAAAAACTGTCTGGAGGGCATAGCTTATTCTGCAATAGATCTTTTTACAAAAACAGAGCTGGAAGCAGATAAAGGAGCGTTGATTTTTCTGGAAAAAATTTACGAAAATCCTAGAGATGTTCTTTTAATGCAAATAGCGTTTTCACTTAATGCCGGCTTGACGTGCGCATACGCAACAGATGCCGATAAAAAATTAACATCAGCTCTTGCCACCAAAAGAAGGGAGGCCTTATTATGCTCTTGATTTTTCCTTGATTTCGTGCTACAATGATAGTATAGAAATGAAGAACGGGTGATTTTCGCCCGTTTTTTTTATTTATAAATCAATAATAATTAATAAATTTTAGGAGATATTCTTCCGAATATTGCTTAAAATAAAACAAAAATGTCAGAACCAAAGCTTCCTGGTCCCGAAGACAAAATAAAAAAAGCAGACGACGAATTAGCTCCTGAAAAAGAAATATCTCAGAGACCCAAAATTTACATGCAAGGCCCAGATGGATTGATAGTAGAGGCTGATGATCCAATAAAAAGAAAGGCTCTAAAAGAAAGCTGGGACAGAGAAAGATAAAACAAATAAATAGCAAAAATTTAAAACGGGTTGCGTGAATTTCACCGCCCGTTTTTTGTTTGAAAAAAGGCTCCAAAGCTGTATAATAGATATATGACTAAAGAAAAAAAGAAGCTTATTTTAATCGACGGTAATGCCATCATCCACCGGGCTTACCATGCTTTGCCGCCTCTTTCGACCAAACAAGGCGAGCTGGTTAACGCTGTTTATGGCTTCACTTCAACCCTGCTCAGCGTCATAAGCCAATTTAAGCCGGATTATGTGGTCGCCTCTTTTGATTTGGCCGGACCGACTTTCCGCCATGAAAAATTTGATGATTATAAGGCCAATCGCGTCAAAGCCGACCAAGAACTTTACGATCAGATTCCCCGCGTCAAAGAAGTTGTGAAGACTTTCAATATTCCGATTTATGAAAAAGCCGGCTACGAAGCGGACGATATCATAGGCACCATCGCCAAACAGGTCGAAAAAGAAAAGCTGCCAATCGAAACAATCATCGTAACCGGCGACATGGACACGCTTCAGTTGGTTAATGAAAAAACCAAAGTTTACACAATGCGCCGCGGCCTCAGCGATTCAATTTTGTATGACGCTGAAAAAGTTTTTGAACGTTATGGACTTGAACCTTCGCAACTCATTGATTTCAAAGGACTTCGCGGCGATCCTTCAGACAACATCCCCGGCGTCAAAGGCATTGGCGAAAAAACAGCTGTAACACTACTCCAAAAATATCAAACTCTCTCCGGCGTTTATAAAAACATTGAAGAAATCAAAGGCGCGGTTAAAGATAAGCTTGAACGCGACAAGGCTAATGCTTTGCTCAGCAGGGATTTGGCTACAATTAGATTGGACGCGCCTGTCACGTTGGAACTTTCAAAAACCAAATTGCATGATTTTGACCGCGAAAAAATTGTGAAACTTTTCGGAGAACTCAATTTCTATAGTTTGGTTAAAAGATTACCCAATTCAAATCTACAAATGACATCCGAATCTACAAATCCTACAAATACTTCGGGGGTGGCTGATTTTAAATATGAAATTGCCGATGAAAAAAATATTTCCGAATTGATTTCCGAATTTGATGATGCAAAAGAAATTTCAATTGCCCTCAAAATGGATGATGCGGAGCTAAAAGGCATCGCTCTTTCCTGTAAAACCGGACGAGCCGCTTTCTTTCCAGTTTCTCCGAAAAATTTAGAATTGCTGCGGCCGATTTTGGAAAATGCTGAAATAAAAAAGGTTGGCTATGATTTGAAATCGATTTTGAAAGATCTCCAAAAATCAAAAATATATTTGCGCGGAATTTTTTGGGATGTGATGATCGGCGCTTATGTTTTGAATCCGGGAGAGAAAATAACGCTGGAGAAATTGGCGCTTTCAGAATTGGGAGAAGAAACAAATTTTGCGGAAAAATCCAAAGGACAATTATCTTTGGTTCCTGAAACAGAAGATTCCATAGAGGCCTCTATAGAAGCCTCTAAAAAAGCTGACTATTCTTTGAAAATCAAACAAGCCTTGGAAAAAAGAATTGCGGAAATCAGCGCTGAGCAGAAAAAATCCGCCTTGACCGACGGCACAGTGGCAACAGTTTTCCGCGACATCGAAATGCCGCTAGTGGAGATTCTGGAAAAAATGGAACTCGCCGGCATTGAAATTAATCCGATTATTTTCAAAGGCATTTCCCAAAAAATTGAAAAGCAACTCAAAAATCTGGAAAAATCCATTTATGAACTGGCCTCCAAAGAATTTAATATCAATTCGCCTTCACAATTGTCAGAAGTTCTTTTTGTCACTTTGAAACTGCCGACTTTTAATATTAAAAAAGGTAAAACCGGATTCTCTACGGCGGCGGATGAACTGGAAAAATTGAGAGAAGCTCACAAAATTATTCCGAAGATTGAAGAATACCGCGAACTTTTCAAACTGAAAACAACTTATTTGGACACGTTGCCCAAAATGATTGATGAAAATTCCAGATTGCACACAACTTTCAATCAAGCCGTGACCGCCACAGGCCGACTGTCTTCAGCTGATCCAAATTTGCAAAATATTCCGATCAAAACCGATTTGGGACAGCTGCTCCGCACTGCTTTTGTCGCGCATGAAGGATACAAGCTCATCAGCGCTGACTATTCACAAATTGATCTGCGGGCCGTCGCTCACGTGAGTGGCGACAAAAAACTGATCGAGGCCTTTCATCGCGGCGACGATATTCATCGTTTGACGGCGGCTGAAATCAACAAGATTACGCCTTCGCAGGTTACCGACACCATGCGAAGGAGCGCCAAAGCCTTGAATTTCGGAATTATCTACGGCATGGGCGCTTATGGCTTTTCTCAGTCAGCTGGAATTTCCAGAGAAGAAGCGCAAAGATTCATTGACACTTATATGGAAAAATTTTCTGATGTGGCCAGATATATGAAAGATACGCGTGATTTTGCCAGAAAAAACGGATACGTGGAAACTCTTTTGGGCAGAAGAAGAAACATTCCGGAAATCAACTCGCCCAATATGCAGGTTGCAAACGGCGCCGAGCGCATGGCGATCAACATGCCGATTCAGGGTTTAGCGGCCGATATTATGAAACTCGCAATGGTGAAAGTTGCCAAGGAATATGAAAATAATTCTGAAGTAAAAATGATTCTGCAGATTCACGATGAAATTATTTTAGAAGTTAAGGAAGATTTGGCCGAAAAAGTGGCTGAGAAAATCAAAGATATTTTGGAAAATGTCATCCGGCTCAAAGTGCCCCTCATCGCGGATGTGAAAATTGGAGATAATTGGGGGGAAATCTAATATAAATTAAAAGTTCAAAATTCAAAGTTCAAAATTGTAGAGTCACGCTTTGCGTGACAATTACTAAAATGACACTCCCCGCACACGCTTCGCTAGTGCGGGGTTTCTTTTGGGATCAT
>CAZFCX010000065.1:296-5529 GCA_964517825.1 uncultured Bdellovibrionales bacterium | reverse complement strand
CGCTTTTCTTTTGGGTATGATTTTGGTTTCTAAAATCGCTATGGGCGCCTTTTCGCGTCAAGACATAACAGAAGATGAAAGAACACCGTTTTATCTTTACGTCGACGAGTTTCAGAACTTTATCACCGATGTCTTCGCCACAATCTTGTCAGAGTCTCGCAAATATAAACTTTCGCTATCAATTACCAACCAATACATCGCTCAAATGGATGAAAATATTCGCAATGCAGTAATCGGTAATGCTGGGAACCTCATCGCTTTTCGAGTTGGAGCGGCTGATGCTGAGTTCTTGGTTAAGGAATTTGCCCCACTTACAATTGATGATCTAACCAATGTTGATAAATATAATTTTTACATCAGAATGTTGATCGATAATGCGCCGATGCCGGCATTTAACGGTCAGAGTATTGCACCGGATCTTAATGGTAATAAAAAATTAGCTGGTGCAATTAAAGAGCTTTCACGTTTGAAATACGGTAGTCCAAAAGAGATTGTTGAAGAGGAGATAAGTGAAAGGTCTCAGATTGACAAGATCGATTTGCCGGGAATAGGAGAAGGAAACGCCAAGGGACCCAGCTCCTAAAATGTTTTTGGTCTAAAAGTATTGACAACAATTTTCTTTTGTTGTATGATTTGATAGTAAAATTAAAAGAACATTGATGACAAAAAAAGACAAAAAAAACCAAACTTTAGAAGGTGAGGACCTGGCTACTATCAAGCAACTTCTCGATAGCGCCGAAAACCAAATTAGAAGGGCGAAATCCCTTATTTTTTCTACTGAAATTGAGGATATGGCGAAGCAGATTGCTGAAGATTACCAAGATTCGGACAATGTGATTGAAGGAATATTCGATGGCGAGCAGTTTGTCGCTCCCGACGGTAAAAAATTTCAAGTTCCGGCAAATTATGCCAGTAAATCAAAACTTGTGACCGGTGACATGTTGAAATTAACGATTCTTCCCGATGGCAGCTTTGTTTATAAGCAGATTAGTCCAGTTGACAGGGAAAAGGTTATCGGAATTTTGGAAGAGTCTGGTGAAGGTTTTCGAATCAATGTCAATGATAAACTTTATAATGTTTTAACTGCGTCAATTACTTATTTTAAAGCAGACATTGGGGACAAAATTGTCGCTTTGATTCCAAAGGACGGGAAAAGTGATTGGGCGGCGGTTGAAAACGTAATTCTGGAAGATTAAATTTTAAGAGGTAAATATGGCAGAAAAGCGAAAAACTGAGAAAAATAGTCTAATCGATATTATCGATGGTTTAGTTTTGAAATTGAATGAAAAAGAGAAGAGATCAATTACTGGTCGCTTTGGGCTTACAGGAAGAAAAGAAACCCTGTCATTAATCGGCAAGGATTTAGGTCTTTCGAGAGAAAGAATTAGACAGATTGAAAAAAACTCGCTAAGAAAATTGCGTTTGGATTTTAATAAGAACTACAAAAATAAAATTGATGAGATCATAAATCTTTTTGAAAAGAACGGCGGAATTGTTGTTGATGACAATATCGGAGAAGATTTTATTAAACTTGCCGGTAATTATAAATTTGCAAAGAACTATTTAAGACTGGCTTTTTCAATTATCAGCGAAATCGAATCTATTGATGAGAGTAGCGATCTGCTTTCTGGCTGGAGAATTGATAAGGTGTTAAAGGAAAAAATAATTTCAATAAACAAAAAGGTTATTGAATATTTGAAAGACATTGATCTACCTAAAGATTTTTCTGCCCTGAGAGCGGAAGTTGTTGGTATTGAAAAAGAGCCTAAGGAATTGGTGAAATCGGCGATTATGCTTTCGGCAAAAATCGTTGAGGCGAAGAACGGTATGATTGGGCTCAAAAGCTGGCCGTCGGTTAACCCGAGAAATGTTAGAGATAAGATTTATTATGTTCTAAAAACTGGCAGTAAACCGATGCATTTTAAAGATATTACCGAGGAGATTGCCAAGCTAAAGTTCGACCATAAAAAAGTTGTTCAGGCTACCGTTCACAACGAATTGATTGCCGACAAACGATTTGTTCTAATCGGTCGCGGAATTTACGCTCTTAGGGAATGGGGTTATAGTGATGGTACTGTATATGATGTGATTAAAAATATTCTTTCGAATAGCAAGCGTCCGGTATCCCTTGGTGAAATTATTTCTCTAGTTAATAAATCTAGAAAAGTTAAGAAAAATACAATTTTGATCAACTTGCAAACTAATAAGATCTTTAAAAAAGTTGAGGGTGGTTACGTCGTCGAGAAACTCTAAAATAAAGACAAAAAAGTATCGCTTGTAGTATAATGTTAGTGAGGGATTTTTTATGGTTTTTTTGCTTTATTTAATTTACGCAATACTGATCGTTGGCCCGATCTATTTGATTTTTTTGTGGTTTAAAATCGCCGAGAACAAGCGTAGGGAAGAGTGGCTAGCTTCGCTTGAATACGAGACGATATTAATTGAAGTACCAAGGAATAACGAAAAAGCTCCACTTGCAGCAGAGCAGATGTTTGCCAGTTTGCACGGGATATACAATGATTCCTCTCAATATCAATATCACATCAGTTTTGAAATTATTTCAATTGACAAATTTGTTCAGTTTTACGTTCATGTGCCGAAACATTTGGTTGATTTTGTCGAGGGGCAGATCTACGCGCAATATCCAACGGTGGAAATCAATCGAGTAAAGGACTATGCAAAAGCTACTAGGCTTGATGGTAGGTTTGTCGCAGGCTGTGAGCTTAAAACTACCAGAAACGAAGTTTACCCGATAAAAATGTTTTCAGACTTTGAGGTTGACCCCTTATCGGGAATAACATCGGTAATGTCAAAGATAAATCCCGGAGAAGATATTTGGTTGCAAATAATGATTCGCCCGGTTGGTGATGAATGGCAGGAAAAGGGCATTAAGCATATCAGCAACACGAAAAAGGGTCATAGTGAAAAGAAAATTTCCATCTCCAATTTTCCACAAGTTATTGCGACAAAATTTGTTGAGTTTGGCGGTAATTTCCTTAAAGTTTTGGTTGATGCTGGCAAGGAAGTCGAGCTGATGGACGCTGGTGATGGCGGAGAAATAAAGCTTTCCGGTCCGGTTGAAGATGCCTTGAAAAGCATTGAATTTAAGATCATGAAGCTTGGTTTCCAAACAAAAATTAGAATTATTTCTGTTGCCAGTGATCCAGTAGGTGCCAGAACAAAAGTACAGGGTCTGGCGGCGGCTTTTAAACAATTTAATACCACAAACGCCAATGGTTTCAAAAATAGTGAGATATCAATAAACGATAAAAGTTTTATTGATTCATACATCTCGAGAGATTTTTCTGATGATGGCTATATTCTTAATATCTCCGAACTAGCCTCGATTTTCCATCTGCCACATCAAACAGTTGAGACTCCACATATAGTTTGGGCAGGAAGCAAGAAAGGGGAGCCACCAGCAAATTTGCCGTTAGCCGAAAATGTTGATGCAAAGCAGATTACTGTACTTGGTGAAACAAACTTTAGAAATGTTTACCGCAAATTTGGAATTAAAATGGAGGACAGGAGACGACATAGCTACATTGTCGGGAAATCAGGAACTGGTAAATCCACTTTGATTGAAAATATGGCGATTGACGACGTCGTCGAAGGGCGGGGAGTAATTATCGTTGATCCTCATGGCGATTTGGCAGATAAAATATTGCTTTGTGTCCCTGACGATCGAATTGATGATGTGATTGTCTTTGACCCGGCTGATCGCTCTTATCCAATCGCTTTTAACCTCTTGGATAAAGTTGATGATGATTTTAAAGGCATGGTGGCTTCAGGTTTTGTTGGCATCTTCAAGAAAATATTTGGTGATTCATGGGGTCCAAGACTTGAGCATATCCTGAGAAACACAGTCTTGGCACTTCTAGATTATCCGGAATCTACGATGCTGGATATCCCCAGAATGCTTACCGAAAGGCATTTTAGAGAAAAGGTTGTTTCAGTAGTCGTTGATCCAGTGATTCGAGACTTCTGGATTAATGAGTTCGCACAATATGATACGAAATTTCGCACGGAAGCAGTTTCGCCAATTTTGAACAAAGTTGGACAATTTTTATCTACAGCAACAATCAGAAATATTGTCGGTCAGCCGCATTCCAGGATCGACATTAGGGAGATAATGGACACAGAGAAGATTCTGATCATCAATCTTTCTCGAGGTAAGATCGGGGAGGATAACTCGGCGCTTTTAGGTGCGATGATGATTACCAAAATACAGCTTTCGGCTATGAGTCGTGCTGATGTAACAGTTGACCAGCGGCCAGATTGCTATCTTTATGTCGATGAGTTTCAAAATTTCGCCACTGAATCTTTTTCGGTTATTTTATCTGAAGCCAGAAAATATAATTTGAATCTGACAATTGCCAATCAGTATATCACCCAGATGCCGGAGATCGTTCGTGATGCTGTTTTTGGTAATGCTGGAACAATAATTGCTTTTCGTGTTGGTGGCACCGATGCTGATTTCTTAGTTAAAGAGTTTGAACCAGTTTTCGAAGCAAATGACTTGGTAAATCTTGACCGGTATCAAATATATACCAAGCTTCTAATCGATGGCATTACTAAGCCAGCATTTTCTGCAAGGACTTTACCACCGGTACAAAAAATAACCGGCAACAGAGATAGAATTATCGAGCATTCCAGAAAGAAGTATTCTCAGGATCGCTCAACGGTCGAGAATATGATTATAGAAAAATCCCGTGAACTTGAAGAAGAGCTGCGCGCTGAATCTCAGTCATTTTTTAACGCTGATAAAGACGAAAGGAAGAACGATTCGGTTGTAAGCTACGGGGCAGTGGCTGTGGCGCAAGGCGAGAATCGTGACCGTGTAGGCAAATCAAGTGCAGAAGAAATACGTTCCTCTGACTCTGTCAAAGAAAAAAAACCAGAAGTTCAGAATCAAGGCAGAGTAGCAGAGTCAGATAGCCCAAAGACAGAGAATGAAAAGGAAAAAAAGCCAAGATTTTTGAGATGGCAAAATATCATAGGGGATAAAATATATAAAGAGCAAACCGCTCGCGGCGGGATTAAGTGGTTTGTTGGTGATAAAATCGATGAAGAAACTCTTCAAGAACAGGGAATTGTTATTGATGAAAAAGGTAGGGAAATGATCGAAGTTATGGACAAAATTTATCCACACGCAGGCAAGTCAGCAATTAAAAAAGATCGCAATAGTGATGACAAAAAACCAGATAGTGGTGACAAAGGAGACGGAGAAGCC
>CAZFCX010000065.1:0-286 GCA_964517825.1 uncultured Bdellovibrionales bacterium | reverse complement strand
ATAGTAAAAAGGAACGTGAGAATGACAAACCAGCCGGATCGCCAGCATCATCAAGTAGTCAGGACACTCCAGCGGTAAATAAGAGTTCTGGAGACAATGGCAAGCTTTTGTCAGAGGGTGTTGCTGTTGATTTAAACTAGAATTTATTAATTATTTTTTAGACGCCAAAAAAACGGCGTTTTTTGTTTATATAGTAGGGGAGAGCAGAAATTTTGCATTTTATATTTTTGAATATATTTTGCCAAAATGTTTACAAAAATTTTTAAAATATTCTGAAAAATAAAAG
>CAZFCX010000064.1:601-5560 GCA_964517825.1 uncultured Bdellovibrionales bacterium | reverse complement strand
TCCTCCAAGATACCGCTATCTTGGAAAAACCGCCATATGTATGTGGACATTACCATTTAGACTTGACAACATCTTATTTTTATGCAATACTTTTCGTCAGTTGTTTATATTTTGCATAGAGGTCTTAATTTAAAATCGATTTCAAAATAATTCGGAGAAAGGAGATTTTTATGGCTATACCAGAAAAATTCGAGTTCATTCTAAAAGGTCCGAATTTTAATCTTGATGATGTTATAAAACAAATCAGATTAAGATCCAATTCAAACAGAAAATGGGAGCATTTTACGCGGGTTGTTATTATGCCAATAAAAGGTTGTAAAAAAATCGATAATCTTTTGGTCCGCAATGACAACATTGTTCGTAGTGTGAATGATGGGGAAAATCCTTTTTCTCTGAGCCAAGTAGCTTCTCTGGGATTTCTGGAGATAGCCAGAAGAAGCTAAAATCTAAATTGAGCAACTGTAAAATAAAAAGGATTTGCTGAATCGTCAGCAAATCCTTTTAAAATTTCTAAGTAAATATATTTTTTTATTTCTTCTCTGCAATTTCTTTCTCAACTTTTTCAATAAATTTTTCAACCGAAAGAGTTCGTTGTTCCTTAACTGCTCGCGTGCGAACATTCACACTTTTTTCGTTCATTTCGCGCTCGCCGACAACCAAAATGTAGGGAACTTTTTGTTTTTCGGTTTCGGAAATTCTTTTGCCGAGCGATTCGCCTTTGTCATTCGTTTCCACGCGGATATTTTTTTCCAATAATTTGTTTTCGACTTCTTTTGCATACTGCGAAAACTTTTCCGAAACCGGAATAATTGTCACCTGCACAGGCGAGAGCCAAAGCGGGAACGCACCGGCGTAGTGTTCCAAAGCGATTCCTGTGAACCTTTCAAATGTTCCAAAAATTGCGGCATGAATCATGACTGGCGTTTTCTTTTTTCCATCTGAATCTATATATTCCAAATCAAATCTTTGTGGCAATTGAAAATCAAGCTGAATGGTTGCCAGTTGCCAGCGACGACCAAGCGCGTCCTTAATGTCAATATCAATCTTAGGGCCGTAAAAAGCACCATCCTTATCTTTAATTTCAAATTTTACACCCTCTTTTTTTAAAGCGGCATTAAGGTCTTTTTCGGCTTCATCCCAATCTTTGATTTCGCCCATATGATCATCCGGACGGGTAGAAAGAAAAAATTCAGGATTTATTCCAAACGTCTGATAATATTCCTTGGTCATTTTGATCAGGGTTATGATTTCTTCTTTGACTTGATTTTTCATCAGAAAAACATGCGAGTCATCCTGTGTCAGATGCCGAACACGGAGTAGTCCATTGAGCTCACCGGATTTTTCGTTGCGCAGAATTCTGCCTATTTCTGTGTAGCGAATTGGCAGTTCTTTGTATGATCGTTGTTGCGTCTGATAGATTTTAATATTGAATGGACAATCCATTGGCTTCAAGCAATAAGTTTCTTTTTCAACATCAAAAGAAAACATCGTGTCCTGATAATGATCCCAGTGGCCGGAAGTTTTCCAAAGAATATTTTTAGCTAAAATCGGAGTTTGAATTTCCTGATAGTTGTATTTCTTGCGAATGCTTTTCCCAAATTTTTCCAATTCATTCCAAATAATCATGCCTTTTGGATGCCAGAAAGCGCTGCCGGGAGCTTCCGGATGAAATGAAAATAAATCCAATTCACGTCCTAATTTTTTATGATCACGTTTGATGGCTTCTTCCTGCCCAAGTTTATATTCCTTGAGTTCTTTTTTCTGAGCGAAAACTACGCCGTAGATTCTTTGTAGCTGTTCTCTTTTTTCATCGCTTTTCCAATAAGCGCCGGAAATTTTGGTGAGAGCGAAAGCTTCCGGGTTTATTTCTCCGGTTGAATCAATGTGCGGTCCGCTGCATAGATCCACAAAACTGTCGGATTTATAAACTGAAACATTTTTTTCTCCCTTGGTTTCTAAATCAGCAATAAGCTCAACCTTATATTTTTGCCCCAATTTTTCGAAATGCTCGCGGGCGTTTTTAATGGAAATTTCCTGCTTTTCAAAAGTATAATTGGCCTTGATGATTTTTTTCATATTTTCTTCCAGGAGCGGCAGATCTTCGGGAATCAAAGTGCGGGGCAGTTCAAAATCGTAATAAAATCCGCTTTCAATTGCCGGACCGATGCCGAATTTTGCTTCCGGAAACATTTCCAAAACCGCCGCGGCTAGAACATGAGCCGTGGAATGCCTTAATAATTCTAAATTGTTGGTGGATTTTTTTGTTGACATATAATTTATAATTTTTAAAAAATAAAATACCCAAAAAATAAATGATTTCGAGGCCCGATACAAGATCGGACGGTTCCACTCGAATTCCCTTATTTTTTGGGCACTTTTTGCGCTTATTCGTAAGCTGCTTAAACGGAGGTTTTCAATGTGGGTTGGTAATCCACAACCTCATTTTACCCCGTTAAATTTCTCCGAAGGAGAATCTATTTAACTGGGTGAATTGTATTTAAAGGATAATATATTTTTTGCAAAATAGCAAACAACCAAAGAAATTAAGATTCTTTTTCGTACTTGCAGTCTTTATTGCTGCATTTGATTTTCCCCTTGGCGGCGAAAGCTAGCGGTTGTCCGCAATCAGGGCAGAGCTCGCCGGTCGGTTTGTTCCACATCACGAAATCGCAGTCGGGATATTTATTGCAGCCGTAGAACATTTTTCCTTTTTTGGATTTTCTGGCGACTACATCACCTTTCCCGCATTTCGGACATTTAAGCCCGGTCTTTTGCTCAATTCTCATAATGTTTTTGCATTCTGGATATTTTGAGCAGCCCAGAAATGCCCCGAAACGTCCGCGTTTGACCACCATCGGTGCGCCGCATTTATCGCAAATGATGCCGGAATTTTCTGCATCTTCTTTTTTCTCTTCGTCGGTTTTCTCCGTATATTTGCAAGTTGGATAGTTGGAACAAGCGATGAATTTTCCAAAGCGTCCGAATTTCATAACCAAATCACCGCCGCATTCAGGACATTTTTTGCCTACTTTTTCCACGAAGTCTTCTTTTTTTACTGTCTCGGTTTTTTTCTCCAGTAGTTTATGAAATGGTCCGTAAAATTCACGGATGACTGGCACCCATTTCTTTTCTCCTTCAGCAATCTCGTCAAAACTTTTTTCAATAGTCGCGGTAAAGTTAATATCAACAATATCCGGAAAATTTTCCGCAATAATATCATTGACCGGAAAACCTATTTCTAAAGGATACAATCTTTTTTCTTCATTTTTATCGACATATTTTCTTTCGATGATGGTAGAAATTGTCGGAGCATAGGTGGAAGGTCGGCCGATTCCGTATTCTTCCAGCACTTTGACCAGAGTCGCTTCATTGTAGCGGGGCGGAGCGGAAGTTAATTTTTGAGTCGGCAAAACATCCGTGGCATCCAAAGCGTCGCCTTTTTCTAATTTTGGCAAAAACGATTCAGCTTGTGCGGCTCGGCCTTCGTAAACTTTCAAAAATCCGTCAAAAATTATGGTCGAACCGGTCGCTTTTAATAAATATTTATTTTTAGCAGCATTAGCTTCAATGTCAGCGCGAACAGAATTCAATTTGGCGCTTTGCATTTGACAAGCCACGGTGCGGTTCCAAATCAATCGATATAATTTGTATTGAGTCGGTTCCAAAATCGGCATAAGTTCATCCGGCAATTTTGAAAGATCGGTTGGGCGAATCGCTTCATGCGCTTCCTGCGCCGATTTGGATTTGGTTTTGTAATAGCGCGGACTTTTCAGGGCATATTCTTTGCCGAATTTATTTTCAATAACTTTTTTCGCGCTCATCAAAGATTCCAAGGACAGATTCATGCTATCGGTACGCATGTAGGTGATGTAGCCTTCTTCATAGAGCCTTTGCGCAGTCATCATGGTTTGTTTGGCGGAAAGACCCAGGTTGCTGATGGCGGCTTGTTGCAGAGTCGATGTTGTGAAAGGAGCGGAAGGATTGCGCAGAGTTTCTTTTTCTTCGACGTTGGCAACTGCATATTTGGCGCTCCGCAATTCCTCAGCAATTTTGTCAGCTGTTTTTTTATCATTGATGATGCTTTTCTTGGTTTTGTAATCGCCGGCAAAAAGTTTCAACGTGATTGCTTGTTCAATTTTTTTGCCATTTTGTTCAATCAGATTTCCCAAAAATTCTTCTTTGGAATCCTTCTTTTTTAATTTAGCATCGATAGTCCAAAATTCTTCGGCGGAAAACTTTTGAATCTCGCGTTCGCGTTCTACGATAAATCTAAGCGCCACTGATTGCACGCGTCCGGCACTAAGTCCGCGGCGGATTTTTTTCCAAAGGAAAGGGGAGAGTTCATAGCCGACCAAGCGATCCAGCACGCGGCGCGCTTGCTGCGCGTCAACCAAATTCAAATCAATAGCTCTTGGATTTTCCAATGCTTTTTCAATGGCAATTTTGGTAATTTCATGAAAAACTATTCGGGAATATTTTTTCTTGCTGGCTTTTTTATCCAAGCTTAGCGCTTCAACCAAGTGCCAAGAGATTGCTTCTCCTTCGCGGTCTTCGTCGGATGCGAGAATAATTTCATCAGCCTTTTCAGCATATTTTTTGAGTTCTTCAACTTTTACGCGGGCTTTGTCCGGAATTTCGTAGTGCGGAGCGAAATCTTTTTCAATATCCACACCCATGCCGTTTTTTGGCAAATCGCGCACATGGCCAAAAGAAGATTTCACTGTGAAATTCTTGCCTAAAAATTTTTTAATTGTCTTGGCTTTGGTAGGGGACTCGACGATGACTAGTTTCATATTATTTAATTCGTTTCTTATTAAAAGGTTAACGAGTTAACGCGTTATTTTTAAACTCGTGAACTCGTGAACTTATTAATAATTTTAACTGTACATCTAAGGCTTATTTTAGGCAAAAATCACTAATCAGAACTTAAGACCTCGGCACGTGGTTGCGAAGCAACTT